>NZ_JAJWTS010000006.1:0-73843 GCF_021632165.1 Candidatus Avelusimicrobium fimicolum | reverse complement strand
CACCCGTAAATGGGCTTTGTAATGGCTACTTCACTTTTGCTTTTGCTTTTGCTTTTTTGTTGTCATTTTTAGAGGGAAGTGTCTTGTTCAGTTCTTGTCTTTGTCGTCATTCCCGAACGTTGTAGTCGGGAATCTGTTGTTCGTCGTTGCCGTCATCCTGGAAAGTCGTAGTCCAGGATCTGTTGTTATAAAACAAGGATTAGATTCTGGAACGCTCCGCGCCGACAAACCTCCCAGAATGCCCTCTTTTTTCATCATCCCGAAAGAGTGGCGGGCCGCTAGGGTGCGGCCCGCAGGGTTCGGGGATGACAGCGAAAATGGTTACGGAAAAGGTGGGCCATACGCTACAACTCTGTTTTTCTTTATTAAAAACGTAACACCGCGCCATAAATTTGTAAAATAATTGCAAATCCCTTAGGGAGCCTTGAATTATGAAAGAAAAAATTATTTGCGTATCTACGCCGACAACACGCACCTATTACAAAGCCACACCACTGGCCAAGGAATTTTTGGATAAAGAACAAAACATCATCAATACTACCGGCACATTACCAGACGGCGAAGTAACAGAATTGGCCGCATCTTCTGCCACCATAAAGCACCTTGCGGGCGGAAAACTAAACGGTAAGTTTGAGGTTATCAACCTGACGGATAATTCTGTTACTTTTACCGAAGAATATAAGGACGGACAACTCGTCAGCATTACGGAGCGAACGCACGCCCTCGCCGAAGGAAAACACAAAGAAGAAAAACCACACCACCACTATCCCGGCACCGTACTCAAAACAAGCAAAGGATCCAATTCGTTCTATATTAACGGAAAGGAAGTAGCAGAGGAAACGCTGTCCTCCAACGGGGCTACATTGGAAATTTTAGGAACTATCCCCGACGGAGAAGTAAAGGAATTTAACGAAAACGGACAAGTAAAAACCGAAGCGCATTACAAAAATAATAAACTCCACGGGGCGCTCTTTCGCTACGAAGATAACGGCCGGATTAGTTCGCGCGAGGAATATTTTAACGGCGTGTTACAGGGACCTGCGGAATATTTTACCCCTATTAAAAATGATATGCTCCACACGCGCTGTTCTTATAAAAATTCCCAACTGGAAGGCGAACGCACCGTTACACAAAACGACGGAACCGTGCGTGAACGGGAATCTTTTGTGCGCGGGCACATTGAAGGCTTAAAAGAAACCTTTTACGCAAGCGGGCACAAGGAATCGGAGGAAAATTATACCAACGGAAAATTAAACGGTGAACGCTTGATTTATTTCCCCTCCGGTGCGCTTTGGTACCGCGAGCATTACACCAACAACCGCTTGGACGGAGAGCGTTTCGGCTATTTTGCCGACGGCAAAGTGCGATTAGAGGAATTTTATACCGACGGACTTTTGGAAGGCCGCCGCAATATTTATGCCGAAAACGGCGAACTTTTAACCAGCGAGGAATACCACTGGGGTTCTTTGGTGCACAACACGGAGCGTAAACTAAAATGAAAATCACCCGCTTTTGCCCGGCCAAAGTAAATTTGTTTTTGGAGGTTACCGGAAAACTCCCCAACGGATACCACGAACTCGCTACATTGTTTGCCAAAATTAATATAGGCGATACTTTAACGGTAGAAGCCGAACCTGCCGAAAAAACAGAAATTTCCCTCACCTTAACAGGCCCCGTCGGCTCGCTGCTGCGCGCGGACGAAAGCAACCTGGTTTGGCGGGCGGCGCAAGCCTTTTTGACGCATTACCAGTTAAACGCCAAAATCAAAATGACGTTGGATAAACACACCCCCACTGGGGCGGGCTTAGGCGGCGGCTCCTCGGACGCGGCGGGCGTACTGCTTGCCTTGTGCGAAATTTTTAAAAAGGATAAAAACGAACTTTTGGGTATTGCCGCTAAACTGGGTGCAGACGTACCGCTTTTTATGTACGAGGACACCTTTTTAAAAGGCGAGGGTATCGGCGAGAAATTAACCCCCGTGCCTGCGGCGGGCCGGTTGCCTTTTTTGGTGCTTGCCTACCCCAATACCGTTGTGCCTACGAAGGGCGTTTTTGCGCGGCTGAAACTCCCGCAAAAAGAAGAAGTCTTGACAAATATCTCAAAATTAGATAAATTAATAACATACATTAGATGTGCAAGTCCTTTGACCCTTTGGAAAGATTGTTTATTCAACCGGTTAGAGGAATGCGTTGTTCCTTTTACAAACTCTGTACGAAATGTGCTGCTTGATTTGAGAAAAACAAATACAGATGCAG
Organism: Candidatus Avelusimicrobium fimicolum; assembly: GCF_021632165.1. Taxonomy (NCBI): domain Bacteria; kingdom Pseudomonadati; phylum Elusimicrobiota; class Elusimicrobia; order Elusimicrobiales; family Elusimicrobiaceae; genus Candidatus Avelusimicrobium; species Candidatus Avelusimicrobium fimicolum. The sequence goes on along the minus strand of NZ_JAJWTS010000006.1, from coordinate 71,588 downwards.
TTTTGATGTCCGGTTCTGGCTCCACGGTTTTTGCTTTAGTTGAAACTGAAAAGGATGCAAAAAATTTGGTAAGCAAAATACAAAATAAAGAACGGATAGTTTTCTTTACGACATTTCATAGGAGTTTAAAAGATGAAAATAACGGAAGTCAGAATACATCTGATGGGCGAAGAGCGCTTAAAAGCATTTGCAAGTGTAACTTTTGACGATGCCTTCGTTGTTCGTAATATGAAAATTGTAGAAGGGACAAACGGCGTTTTTCTTTGTATGCCTTCCCGCAAGTTACCCGATGGAACCCACAAGGATATGGTTCACCCCATTAACCAAGAGTTTCGGGAATACCTGGAAGAGAATATATTGAAAGCCTACGAGGAAGAATTAAAAAACCAATCCGTAGGAAAAACGCAAGAAGAAAGTTCAGGCTACAATAAAGATGCACAATAGGGTTCAGCACAGATTTTCCGTTATTCATCTCGCTTAAGCTGTGATGAAACAATTTACTTCCGGATGGTGAAATGGTATCACTACTGGTTTTGGTCCAGTCATTCTAGGTTCGAGTCCTAGTCCGGAAACTTTACAACCCCCGGGTAACCGGGGGCTTTTTATTGGATAAAATACTATTTTTCCACGCGCAAACGTGCTTCTACCGGCAGAAAAGGCTTATCTTCTGGCTCCGCCACAGCCTCGCCAAACGGCATTTGCGCCAAGAGTTTCCACGTTTTAGGAATATGAAAGGCTTGCGCTGCGGCTTCGTCCACTAGCGGATTATAATGCTGCAAACTGGCGCCAATACCCGCCTGTGCAAGCCCCGTCCAAACCACCAATTCCAACATCCCGTTGGACTGATACGCCCACAGCGGAAAATTATCCTTATACGTCGGGAATTTTTGCTGCAAATCTGCCACCGTTGTCCAATCTTCAAAAAATAATACCGTGCCATACGCGGCCGCAAACGAGGCGATTTTCTCCTGTGTGGGCGCGAACTTTTCCGGCGGCACGATTTTCTTTAACGCATCTTTTGTTAGTTGCCAAAAAAGTTTGTGTTTTCCCCCTAGCAAAAGCACTACCCGCGCCCCCTGGGAATTAAACGCACTCGGCGTCAGTTTTACTGCTTGCGCTATCAAGGCCGTTAAGGCCTTATCCGATATCGGGCACTCGTTCGTCAGCGCGTAGCGCGAACGCCGCCTTTTCAACGCTTCAAGAAAACAATTTACTTTATCCATACTTTTCCCCCTTTTTATGAGAATAGCGTTTGATGCGCCCCCTGTCAAAGCCGTATTTGGGTTAGAAAGACAACGCGGCAAAAAGATTGTTATAATAAAAAGGTCGTAACGCAAGCCGCAAGGCCTGCAACAATTTAATTCTGTTTTTGGAACCGTATGCAGAATACGGAGAGTTATCGGGAACCCGATAATATTCTTCCACGCCAAAAGCAGTCGTTTTAAGCGCAAGATAAACGGACTAATTACCCGTTTGTTTTGCGCTAAATGTTCCTTGCCATATTCGTATGGCAAGGAACTACGGCTGTTATTATTTGGGTCTGTGGAAGAATCTCAAATATAGCAGCCGTTTTTTAATGAGCCTTTTTCCAAAAGCAGACAAGGAGAAAATATGGAAAAAGGTTTTACATTAATAGAATTGTTAGTAGTGGTGCTAATTATCGGCATTTTAGCCGCCGTCGCCCTGCCACAGTACGAAAAAGCAGTAGAGAAAAGCCGCGCGGCCGAAGCCCTAGCCCTAGTCAAAACCATTGGGCAAGCCAACCAAGTTTATTTTATGTCTAACGGAAACTATACCACAGACTTACGCGATCTAGATATTGATATCCCCGGAACAGACGCGGTACACAGTGTTCCATGCAGAGTAAGCAAATATTTTTCCTACCGGGCGTCCCTCAACACAGCCAGCAACGATATTGAAGGCATAGCATTAGCTAACCGTTTGCCTATAAATACTCGTTATGCTATTGGCTATATGCCGGACAATACCCTAAAATGCTTCTATAAAGAGGACAAAGATAAAACCTTTTGCGAAAGTTTAAACTTGCCTACGGATAAAGTTTGGCAGTAGAAAAATCCCCCGGAGAAACCGGGGGATTTTTTTATCTGTTTGCGTCCTTAATTAATTGCCTGATTTTATCGTTAAAGGCCGTTTGGTCTAGCAGTTTTTCAAGCGTAATAGGCATACGGTAGCGCCAATAATGGCGCGGATTAGCGGGTACGTTAATACGCTCCTTATCCGGGTCCGGCGCACGCAGGGTTTCGTCCATAGAGGTCCAATCCTGGTACGAAATCAACGCCAGCATAGAGGGGCTGTTTAAGTGGAGCCGCAGAATTTCCTCAGCCGTTTTTCCGTCCAATTCCGCGGGGGCTTCGCCTGTTTTTCCCAACACCTCACTCCAAAAGCGGGCAGTTATTTCCCGTTTCTCTTTCCACCAACCGCGCAGTACGGACATATCGTGCGTGGACGGCGTAGCCACCGACAGATACGGATATTTTTTCGTGTCGGCAAATGTTTCGCCTAACCGCTTGGGCATACGCTCTATTTCCAAGGACAAAATTTGTAACTTGTTTAATACCTCGGGCACGCAGGCGGGAATCATCCCCAAGTCCTCGGCACAGCACAGCATACGCGTAGCCTGTGTAACAGCCGGGAGTTTTCTCATCGCCCCGTTCTTCCAAAATTCGTTGTGGCGGTGAAAAAAATAGTCGTTATAGAGCCGCGTAAAAGCCTGTTGCTCGCCAACGGACAAAGAGCGGTAGGCCTCACTTGTCAGCGCGGAAATACGCGGGTGAAATTTAGACGGGTCTTTATGGTCCGGCACAAAAAGCACATTGGCCGCCAAAGCAAAAAGGCCTTCTTTTATCCGCTGTGCCGTTTCGTCCGTTTTGCCCACAAAGGCCTGCTCCGTTTGGCGTTGGGTAGAATATTCAGGATTTAATTGGTATTTTTCTCCTGCTTTCAATTCTAAATATTTTTTGGATACTTTTTCCGCTAAATCGCCAAACACTTCCCGCACCGTTTCTGCCGTAATGTGCGGGCAAATAAACGAATCATCAAACGGCAGGCCGTAACCCTTTATTTCGTCCGCACTCATCGGCAAAGCGGGCGCAAACTGCCCCAGAAGCCCCTGTACGGCGTGCAACGGAATTTGCCAAATGCGGAAGAAGCCCAATACATGGTCAATGCGGTACGCAGCAAAATATTGCGCCATATGGACCAACCGCCGAGTCCACCAACGGTAACCGTTTTGCGCCATTTCATCCCAATTGTAAGTAGGGAACCCCCAAGTTTGCCCTGTGGCGGAAAAATCATCCGGCGGAGCACCCGCTTGCGTGTTTAGGTAAAAGAGTTGCGGCTCTGCCCACGCTTCCGCACTGTTGGGAGAAACTCCTATCGGAATATCCCCCTTTAAAATAATCCCTTTTTGGCGGGCATATCGGGCCGCCTCACTCAGTTGGCAATGGAGCAAAAATTGCACATAATACCAAAAACACACCGTGCCATATTCCTTTGCGCCCGGCTTGCAAAAGGCCACCAAATCGTTATGCGAAAATTTGGCATATTTTCCCCACTTGGAAAAATCCGCCGTTTTATAATGGTCCCGCAAGGTGCAAAACATAGCATATGCAGGCAGCCAATGCGTATTTTGCGCAAAAAAGCGGCGAAACTGCGGCGTAGATAAAATCTTTTTTCCTTCGGTTAAAAAGGCCCTTTTTAAATATTCCAATTTTAATTGCAGGGTTCTTTCGTAATCCACCTGCGGTAATTCATTTATTTCTTTACGCTCCTTTTCCAGGGATTTATTACCGCCAGGCAAAAGGCGCACATCCGCAAACAATGGGTGCAACGCATACACACTGACGGCATTATATGGATAAGAGTCCTGCCAAGTGTGTGTAAGCGTGGTATCGTTTAGGGGCAAAATTTGAATTACCTTTTGTCCCGTTTTTTGCGTCCAATCTGCTAATTTTTTTAAATCGCCGAAATCGCCTACACCACAACCGTCCTCACTGCGCAGCGAAAATACGGGGACAACCACTCCCGCCGCACGCACCGGAACTTCACCCGTGAAGCGGGGAGATAAATCTTGCCGGACAAAAACTTCGCCCGCCTTTAACGGCGGATTATCTAATGTGCGGTTAAAGCCGTCTTCCCACAATACCGCGCCGTTACTCTTTGCAATAAACTTATATTCCGCCGGAAAAGTTTGCTCATCGGCATTTAGCACTATCTCCCACTCATTTAGTTGCGTACGCGTAAGCGGCAGGGCCTTGTCGGGATTCCAGTTTCCCAGTTGCTCCGTACTCCCGCAGAGGTACAAATCTCCATCATACGGCGCTTGCACCCGCAATGAAAGCGTACGCTCAAAAAGCGGCAAGGGCGCTTGCGTAACAGATTGCGGACGAAATACTTCGGTTACTGCGGATGAATACAAATGCGCTTGCGCGGGCAAATCACGCCAAGCATCATTTAAATAATAGGCCGAAATAGAGGGAGAAACGGACAAAACCCGCTCCACCTTTTGCCACTCCCGACGAACGGTTTTATCCTTTCGGCGCACTTCGTAATGATATGCCATAACGGCAGGCTGCTTAAAAAGCAACAAAATACTTCCCGTCCAAATTTTACCGTCCTGCGTAGATAGCGGGATATTTATTTTGCGCTCGTTCGCGCCCGCTTGGGCACGGTACAAAACGGCGTGGAGTGTCTCGCCCCATACTGTGTTATAAGACAAACGAAAGGAAATTTTCATCATTTACTCCTGCGTTTGGCGGTCGTGCACCCGCAAGGTAAACAGCGCCGCCACGAATAAAAAGAGTCCGCCCACACCTACGGCGGCAATCGCGCTGCCACCTAAAACATACTTCATAAACGGGCCGAAAAAGAGATTTACGCAAATCTGCGGGATTACGATAAAAAAGTTAAACACGCCCATATAAAACCCCATTTTGTCCGCCGGGAGCGCATTGGAAAGCATTGCATACGGCATAGACAAAATACTGCTCCAAGCAATACCGATGCAAATCATCGGGAAAATGAGCCCCATTTGTGTAAACTGGACGCCCAACAGCGTAAGCCCCAAGGAACCCAAACCCAAACCGCCCACCGTCAAGCAGGCAATGTGTATCGCCTTGGCGGAAAACTTAGTGGTCAGCCACAGCAAGGCAAACGCAAACACGAATGCCACGCCATTATAAATGCCAAAGCAGGAACTGCCCCAGTTGGCGGCAGTTTCGTAGGCCGCCGTACCGGGTGTGGCGTGGAATACGCCCGAAGCAATACCCGGCGTAAAATATACCCACATTACCATAAAGGCCGCCCAAGTAAAAAACTGCACCACAGCCAAACGGCGCATTGTAACGGGCATTGTGATAAACGCGCGGCACATTTCCCGCACTGTTTTAAACGGATTAAACGCTTGTTTTTTGAGATTATTAAATTCCGCCATATCGGCCGGAGGATATTCAGGCGTCGTTTTAATCGTAGCCAAAATCGCCGCAATCAGCACCAACGCACCAATGTAAAACGAATATTTAACCGTATTGGGGATGTGCCCCAGCGGGGCTTCGGTGCTGACGCCGACAGCCGTCAAAATCTGCGGCAGAAAAGAAGCAATTACTGCCCCCGCGCCAATCATTACGCTCTGCATAGCATAACCCGTCTTGCGCTGCTCTTCCGGCAAAATATCCCCCACAAACGCGCGGAACGGCTCCATACTCACGTTGACCGATGTATCCAATATCCACAGGGCAATAACTGCCATCCAAATTGCTGAGGCCTGTGGCATTAAAAAAAGCGCAAACATAGAGAAAATAGCCCCACCCAAAAAGTAGGGGCGGCGGCGGCCCAAGCGGCACCAGGTTCTATCGCTAAAATACCCCACCAACGGCTGAACGAGCAAACCGGTAACCGGGGCAGCCAGCCACAACATAGGAATTTGGTCCTCACTCGCGCCCAAACGCGAATAAATGGCGCTCATATTTCCCATTTGCAAAGCCCAGCCGAATTGGATTCCAAAGAAACCCAAACACATAAACATTATTTGCAGAAAAGTCTTAGACGGTCTTTCTGTGGACATATTTCCTCCCATAAAATTGGCATACTGCTTTTTTTATTATAACACTATTTTTCCCGTTCGCGTAGGGAAAGTAGTGAAAGTGATAAAATATAAGTAAGGAGAACTCAAAAAATGTGGTTTGTATATGCGTTCTTATCAGCACTCTTTGCTGCGCTTACCTCCGTACTGGCCAAAGTGGGTGTGGACGGTGTAAACTCCAACCTGGCGACAGCCATCCGCACAACGGTAATATTAGTTTTGGCGTGGGGCATAGTATGGATGACGGGCACGAACAAACAGTTGGCCCTAGTTAGCCCAAAAAGTTGGACCTTTTTAATCTTGTCCGGTTTAACGACAGGCGGTTCGTGGCTGTTTTTTTATAAAGCACTCCAAATGGGCACGGTCTCGCGTGTGGTGTCGGTAGATAAATTCAGCGTGGTGCTGGCAATTCTGTTATCTGTTTTATTTTTGCACGAAGTTGTCAGTCTGAAAGTGTTGCTTGGCAGCGGCCTGATTACGGCGGGCGTTTTGTGTATGGTTTTATAGGCAAAAGCCTTTCGCACCGTCAAAAAGTTTGATATTATATTGTATATGGAAAACGAGTCGCTTGATAGTGTAAACGAATATTTTAAGCATTTGGGTAAAATCACCCAAGAACTGGACCGGAACGAAATGACCCGGTTGTGGAAACTTGCCAAACAAGGCAATAAAGATGCTAAAAATAAAATTATGGAAATGAATTTGCGGTTGGTTATTCCGACGGCAAAGCGTTTCCAGCGCCCGGGTATGGACCTGATGGATTTGATTGAAGAAGGCAACCTGGGGCTTCTGCAAGCGATTGATAAATTTGAACCCGAAAAAGGCTACCGTTTTTCCACTTATGCCGTGTATTGGATAGAGCAATATATCCGCAAATATATTGAAGAACAATCCGGCTCTATCAAAATTCCGTCGCACGCGTGGGGAAATTTAAAAAAATGGTTCCGCGCGTGGAACGAGTTGAAGGAAGCCAACGGGCGCGACCCGTCCTTAAACGAAATGGCGGCAGAACTCAATTTGACCGCGCGGCAGGTAAAGTCTATTATGGACACTTTAAATGCCGCAAAAGGGGTTGATTCTCTCACTACGCTGATTCACGATGAGGACGAAACCACCCTGGAAGATTTAATCAGCGACGACGGAAAAGGCAATCCCCACGATGTTTTTCTTAAAAACGAAAACCAAAACAGCATCAAAAAAAGTATGGCTGATTTAAACGACCGGGACCGTCAAGTGCTTATTATGCGCTACGGTCTGGACGATAATGAGCCCAAAACGCTGGGCGAAGTGGCGGATATTTTGGGTTTGTCGCGCGAGCGGGTGCGCCAAATTGAAGAACGTGCCGTAAACACCCTGCGCAAAGAAGCCTATAAAGCGGGAATTTTGGAACCCGCCGCCCTGGATTTACGCACACGCAAACTGCATACAGCCATGCAGCCGCGCTTAAAAACAAATATTTTGGGCCAAACAATAGACAAAAGCCCGCTTGCAAAACTGTTAAAACAGCGGGCCGTGCTGATTGCCCAACAAAAAGCGAACGAAGCAAAAAAGGCTGTTGCTAAAAAAACGGATAAAAAATCGTCCGCTAAAAAAAGTGCGGTAAAAGACGTTGTAAAAAAAGTGTCCACGCGGAAACCTGCGCCCAAAACAACCGTTAAAAAGGCGCACGCGAAAGGCAAGACATCTCCTGCGGCAAAGGCTAAAAAAGCCGGTAAACGCATCAAAAAGGCTGCTAAATAACTGTTTTACGCCCCCGTAGCTCAATTGGATAGAGCGGCTCCGTCCTAAGGAGAAGGTTGCGAGTTCAACTCCCGCCGGGGGTATTTCTATTTACAAGGGCTTTCTAGCCATACAAACTGCTAAAAAGCCTTTTTTGTCATCAGTAAATAAAGATGTTCAAATATCTATTTTGAAATATTCGTAGCGGTTGCTGTTTGAGTATTTGGTATCATAAACACGCTAACATCTGTGTCATCCAAGGACCACGCGCCCGGCGCAGCAAAAGCGGAAACACACCAAGGAATTGCAAAAATAATTAGTCCAAATCCACAGACCGCAGCATCTAATATAGCACCAATATTATTATGTTTACCAATAGTGCGAATGGCAGGATAATAACCATCCTTGATGGCCATAATATTTACTGTTGAATTACGTTTGACTTCTGTTTTTCCACTACCAAAACCAATATTTTCCCCATTAACCAGTATTACCGCATCGGGAACATTACTGGTAACAGATAACATTTGCCTAGAAGGGGTAAGTGCGGCACAACCCATTAGAACAGATGTTAATAAAAAAACAAGAATTTTCTTCATATATATCTCCTGTTCTGCCCTTGGAGAAATATGCGTAAAAAAACGGCTGCCATATTTGAGCTATAGCACTAACCCAAATACAACAGCCGTGGTTTGCCGCCCATTTAAGGGCGGCAAACACTCGGCACAGCGCAGCCGGGTAATTAGTCCGTCTGTACTGTGCCTAATAACGAGCTGTTTTTGGAGTGCTATATGCCACCAATATTTTGGCGGCGCACCGTATTCCACATACGGTTCCAAAAACAGAATAAAATTATGGTAAGGCATGGTGCCCTACGTGAATACTTTTTTATTATAACAACTTTTTTGGCAGAATGTCTTTTTAATTCAACATAAAACTCCCTGGGCTTGCGCCCGGAGTTGTTGCGGGAGAAATGTACGCGGGCCATATATCCGCCGAAGCACTTTTTTGCCAAAAAAGTTTTAGTGAGCCAAGTCCGCCCAGTTTAGTTTGCGCTTGTTCCAGGCAGGGTCGGCCGCCACGTTTTTGTCCGAAAGTTGCAAAAAGCAGGAATTTCCCAATTTGCCTTCCAGGGCAATAGCACGGTTCCACTCCTTGGAAACGCGACTCATTTTTACGATGTCACAGTTAGGCATCCAAATCAAGGCCCCAGCCCGCCGCTTTAAGGCCTCGTCGCGGGCTTCTTCGTCCAAATGGTATAGTTCCGTCACCCGCGCATTCATACGGTACATTTGGTTGGGGTAAAAGCCGTACATAGCCTCCAATGCCTCCGGTGGAAATGCCTCCACAGCAATTACAAAAAGTTCCTTTTCCGGGGCGTGGTCGCGGTAGAACTGTGCGGAAATGCGCGAGGGAAAATAATACGAATAAACAAGTAGCCGCCAATTAGACGCCGTCTGCACGCCAATCATTCCCAAATATACGATAAAAATCAGTTTAGCCACCCGGCTGTGCCGCACCACCCGTGCCGCACTGAGTGCCACAAACAAAAACAGTGCCGGCATTATTTCCATAAAATAACGCCCAAACCACAAATAAATTTTAAAGTACAAAAGCCCCACAAACCCAAACACGCCCGCCAGTAAGGCCAACAGCAGCAGGAGTTCCCGCTGGAACGGGAAGTGTTTGTGGCGTTTAAAATCTTCGTAATTCCACACCCATCCGGACAACACCAATACGCCCAACACCAAAAACGCCGCCGAATACGCAAAAAAGAAGGATACTAAGTTCATCCAAATAAATATCCCGGGGGCCTTATCGGCCCACCAGTTTCCGCCAAAGCGGTTTTGCCCCACGTTATATAACAGATTCGGCACGAGCCACGGCAGGAAACAGGCAAACACCACGCACGGCAAAAGGAGCGCCCAAGTGATATTTTTGCGGCTACGCAGTGCCTGCACGGCCAAAAGCCCCGACGTAATGCCAAAAAACAGCATCCCAAAATAATGGCTCCACCCCAGTAACACCAGCAGAATCCCCCACCACAGCCACAACTTGCGCGGCACCACGCGGCCTTTGCAAAGAAGGAGAGAAATTTGCAGAAACAAAAAAGTAAGCGGTACCGCAAGCGCCAACATCAGGGCGTAGGCCCGCGCATGCTGGGAATAGAATATAACATAAAAATTGCCAGTCAGAAGCGCCATAAACAGCCACCGAGCCGTTTTGCCAAAGCGCCGAGGGAACATACACCACCCCAAAGCCAACGCAGCCAGCCCGCACACCACGCTAGGCAAGCGGAGCCATATCTCCGGTCCATATGGCGCCACATGGTTATAGGCCCACAATAATACATTGTGCAACGGGGGATGTACGTCCACCAGCAGACAATGAGTCCAAATCCAAGAAAGAGGAAGCGCCGGGTTAGCCGTTACGGCAGTGAACAATTCGTCGTATTCGTACGGTACGGACAGGAAAGCAAATCTCATAATAACGCCTGCCCCAATAAACAGCAGGCAGGCGCAAACAAAAAGTTTTTTAGACATAATAATTAAAATGGAAGATAACACCGGGCAGAAGTGCCCCCATCAATCGACTCAGGATTGCCACATGGCAGTACACTTTTACAATACTTATGTCCCCTGCAATCAAAAAGGATTTGCTGCCCACTACCAACAAATGCTGATAGTTCCATCCCAGACAATCCCTTGATCTTTCCAAAACTTAGAGAGGGAGAACCATCTTCTCCGTCTAAACGCAGAGTATAGGCTTTTTCCGTTCCGGCATTTATATTATCAAAAAAACTAGGATTAGCCGGCAGTTCAATATCTAAATTGGTCAAATCATCTGTATATTGCCCATTAGCCATATAATAAACTTTTTGTGCATCATAAAACGATTTAGTAAGCGTCCACACTTCAGCCGCGCGGGTTTTGGCTACCGCCTTATTGTACTGGGGTAACGCCACCGACGCCAAAATACCGATAATAAGTACAACCACCAACAATTCAATAAGTGTAAAACCGCCCAAACGGCTCATCGTCACGTTTTTCATAAGACTCCTCTTTTTGTTTTTTTAGTATATTCTTATTTTAGCAAAAAAATACTTTTTGGACCAGAAACTAACAGTTAGGCTAACTTTATTTCAGGACCTACTGCTTGGGTAGTATTCTATGTTATTTAACAACCCGTGCGATAGATTCTGAAATAAGTTTAGGATGGCCCCTCATATACACCAATTTCTAAACTTTATGGTCCGCCACCCCTTTTAGGATAACGGCAGGGGAAAACACAAAAGTAAAACCCTCTGCAAACAGAACAGAGGGTTTTTATATTGAAGTCGTAAACCGCTTGATTACAGCGGGATATTGCCCTTGTGCGGATTTTTGCGCGGGTCGCGTTTTCCTCTAAGCACCGCAAAGGCGCGGATAATCTTGCTGCGTGCGTCGGAAGGCTCAATAATCTCGTCAATAGACCCATTAGTCGCCGCCTGATAAGGTGAAGCGAACTTGTCGGAATACTGCTGGGTCATTTTTTGTTTGAGTTCTTCTTTTTTGGCGGGATCTTGCTCGGCCTTTAAATCGCGCGAGTACAAAATTTCCACCGCACCGCGCGGTCCCATTACGGCAATTTCCGCGCTGGGGAACGCAAAATTGAAATCCCCGCGCAAATATTTGGAGCCCATTGCAATATAGGCGCCGCCGTAGGCTTTGCGCAACACAAGCGTAACTTTGGGAATAGAGGCTTCGGAATACGCATATAATAATTTCGCGCCGTGGCGGATAATACCACCGTGTTCCTGCTGCACCCCGGGGAGATATCCCCCCGTGTCCACCAACGTCAAGAGCGGGATATTAAACGCATTTAAAAAGCGGATAAAGCGCGCGGCCTTGTCGCTCGCATCACTATCTAATGCACCGCCCAGGCAGGCCGGGTTATTGGCCACTACGCCCACCACTTGCCCGCCTAAACGGATAAATCCGGTAACTACGTTCTTGGCAAAGTTTTGGTGAATTTCAAAAAAGCCGAAATCGTCTGCCAAGCGCCAAATAACGTGGTGGATGCGGAAAGCCTTTTTGGGGTCCATTTCGCACACACGTTCCAATACGGGAACTTGGCGGGAAGCCAAATCGCTGGTGGTATCTAAGGGCGGGTTTTCCTCGCAATTTTGTGGCAGGAAAGACAGCAATTCACGCACCTGACGGAAGCAGTCCTGTTCCGATTTGGCGACAAATTGGCAAACGCCGCTCTTTTCGCTGTGCGGACGGGAACCGCCCAATGTATCAAAATCCACTTCTTCGCCGGTGGCCGCTTTTACCGCACCCGGCCCCGTAATGAACATATGGCTGATACCTTCCACCATAAAAATAAAATCGGTAAGTGCCGGAGAATAGGCCGCACCGCCTGCACAGGGCCCCAAAATAACAGAAATCTGCGGAATTACGCCGGAGGCTTTGACGTTGCGGTAAAAAATTTCGCCATAACCGTTTAAACTATCCACACCCTCTTGAATACGGGCACCGCCGGAATCATACAAACCGATAACCGGTATTTTTGCTTCCAAAGCGCGGTCCATTAGCGCGGCAATTTTTTTGGCGTGCGCCAACCCGAGGGAACCGCCCAGTTGCGTAAAGTCCTGCGCAAACAGAGCCACTTCGCGGCCGTTAATGCGGCCAAAGCCTGTAATGACACCGTCGCCTTTGATATGTTTATCTTTAATACCAAAGTCGCTGCAAGAACTTTCCATTAAACTTTTGATTTCTAAAAAACTGTCTTTATCCAGCAGGTAAGAAATGCGTTCGCGGGCGGTCATCTTGCCTTTGTCTTTCTGGGCTTTAATGCGTGCCTCGCCGGCGCCTTTTAGGGCGTCTTGGGAAATTTGTCTAAACTTAACTAAACTGGCCGGAGCGGGCTGGTCCGACGGCTTGTCTAATCTGGGATCTTCAAAAAGTTCAATCATTGCTCCCTCCAAATCTGTCTTCTTTATATTTTACAAAATAACCGGGTTGATTTTCCCGACGGTCTGCGTAAACATAAAACCGGGAACCAACTCCCACGTTTTTATTTCCAAAGCCGGACAACCTAATTTTTCATAGGCAGCCAGCGCTGGTCCATAAAATTCCGCCCGTCCGTTTACACAACGGACGTCATAACTGTTTAGGGAAAGGCCCGTCCCCAATACCTTTACAAGTGCTTCCTTTTGCGTCCACAAGGCCGTTAAAAAGGTATCATCTGTTCCCGTTAATTCCGTAGGATGAAAAAAATCTTTGGCCCAAGCATCTATCCGGTGGGCAATTTTTTCCAAATCTATGCCCAAAAAGGTCCCTTCGCTTGATAAACCGGCTACGGCAAATCCGTGGCTATGCGTAATACTAAACGGTAACAAACAGGGTTTTCCCCCCACAAACAAAAGCGGCTTACCGCTTGTTTGTGGCAAAATTTCTATCTCTTTTTTGGCAGCACCTGTGGCCTGCTGCACCAAGTCCTTTAACGCAAGTCTGCCCCCAAGCCACTCCGTTCGGCGTTTGGGAAAGCGGAGCGTTTTAAAAAACGCGCTTTCCTTCGCGCCCAGGATTTTTTCGGCCGGGGGCAGACAATTTAAATCAACAACTTTTAATTGGCAGGACATCGCGCCTTATTGGCCGATAGCCTGATAGCCGTGGATTTCCACCCACACATTGCCTTGTGCATCAAATACATAGGCATCGTGAAGGGTTTTTCCGTCGGCAGTGTTACCGCGGTTCACACCATACAAATACAACTGGGCGGGCGGAACTTGCTTGTTAAGCACAGCCACCTCGGCGATACCGTCGGGCAACGTCATTTTGTGCTCAATGCTCATATCCTGAAAGCCACAGCATTGGAAAGCCGCTTCAATCAACATCGGGTTGGCCAGCAAAGTGCGCGGACCGTCGTTCCATTGCGGGCGCGGAGTGGTGTGATAAACAGCCAAAGAAGCGTGTTTATCCACGCGGACAATTCCGGCCAACACTTGGAAGGAAGGACCGTGGAAATATTTTTTATAAATTTCCTCTTTGCTTACGCTCATCGGGGCATTAAGGCCCGTCATTGCTTCGGCTTTTACGGAATCCCAAGTGGAAACGAAAGACCCCAATGTATGCGCGGTAAAATGGCGGCGGGTATTACCCATTTTCACACCTTTACTGTTAATGAAGTCAGATTCAATTTCCATAGAGGCTTCATTTCCGGCGGCTTTACCGATTACGCGCACGGCCTGCGGGCGGTTTCTTAACAGTTTAATCGGCAGATAAAAATGTACATCTTTCAAGCCTTGCGGAACCTCCCCCGTAAGAGCGGTAGCCGTTTCCATAAAGGTTTCAATTCCCATTACGCCCGGCACATACGGAGTGCCTTCAATAGCGTGGTCAGCCAAATAGGGGTCGGAATTTAAATTAAATTCTTTTTCCAAGTGAATTTCAGCACCCTTTTGGAGCGATTTTACTTCGCCTAAAAAGTGCGTAGCCTTGGCAGAATCTACCGCCGCAGGAGCCTCCGTTTTGGGGGCAGCCGCCGGAGCGGCGGGTGTATTGCCGCCGTTGGCGGAGTCATCGGAGCCGTTTTCTTCGGCTCCGATTTCGTCCCAATCAAACTTTAACTGATGGTCCCAGTCCAAACGGCCCAACGAACCCGTGAGGACAATTTCCGGCACGCGTCCATAGACAATTTCGTCCAAGAAGATCTGCATACCGTCTTCGGGGTCCACAAAGTCCACACCGTTGGAGCGCAAGAAGGTTTCCACACCGGCGCGAACGCCCATACCTACATTTTTGTAAGCACTCATAGCAATACTGATAGCGCGGTAGCCTTGGTTGGACAAGGACAAGGCGGATTTAGCCAAATAATCGTTGGCGCTGGCATAGTCGCTCTGCCCCAAGTTACCGTATTTACCGGCAATAGAGGAGGCAAAGGCGAAGAAACCGTCGTCGCGTACAATATTGTTAGCCAAGAAAGTGGCAAAACTCGTGGCTTTTACGTCAAAGATGCGGTAATATTCAGCCGGGTCTTTATCGTAAATAAGTTTAGAGCGTTCCAAGCCAGCAAAGTGGATAAGCCCGTCCACGCGTCCGTTTTTGGCTTTAATCTTGGTGCAAACTTCCTTCATCATAGAGGAGTTCATTACGTCGCAGTGGTAGTATTCCACTTCACTGCCCAAGTTGCGCAATTTCTGCAAGTTGTTATAGAGCGTAATGGAATCTTTCACGCGGCCGAAAGCGCGTTCCAACATTACAGGGGTAGCCTTTTTGGTCGGATCGGCTTTGAGGTCTTCCCAGATTTGTTTTTTGAGCGCGGCTAATTCGGCTTCGTTCATAGAAGCCCACAACGGCGTTTTTTCTTGGATTTCAATGATATCCAATACAATAATTTTGCTGTGGTACTGGGCGGCAATCTTTTGGGAAAGCATCGCACCGATACCGCGGCCGGAACCCGTGAAGATAATGGTTTTGCCGGCAAGGTCAAAATTCTTGACTCTCTTATCCAACCGGGTCGGCAAAGAAAGAATCGTGGAGCGCACGTTATCTCTCGTACCAATCATCAGGCGCATATCGCCGTGGAGCACTTCGTCCATCGTCTTTTGGGCCATTTCGTCCGGAGTGGCGGTGGGTTCAAAATCCATTAATTTGCTAATGGCGCCCGTGCGTTCGTACACGTCCTTGCGGTAGCAAGTAGTACCGCCCGTAAGCGCACCCACAATCGGGTTAAACTCCTCTTTCGTCGTATAACCGAAGTTACCGTCAATCTTGGTGTTTACCGCAAAGAACGTATCGGCATCTTGGCGGTTTGCAAGGCCTTTTTCAAATACGCGCAGCGCAATAAACAACGGCATAACGTATTTGGTCAGTTCTGCGTGCGGGCTGGCTTTTTTATCAAACTTCTTAATCGTCGCGCCCAACAGGTACACGATACCTTGGATATTCGGGTCCTCGGCTTCGTATGCTTTCAAGGCCGCTTCGGTTTCTTCGTACGATTCCCAATTTACAATAGTCGTGTTTTTGCTACGGGTTTTGAGCGTGGTAAATACGTGATATTTTACGCCCAATTCTTTAAATTCTTCCGTATATGCCTTAATCAGTTGGGAATTGTCGGCAAACAGCAACACCGTGCGGTCTTTGGAAAGACGTCTGTTTTCGCGTTCCGTAAGCGGCGCATCGGCTACCGTAGTAACATAGCGCAATTTCTTTTCGTGGCAATGTTCGCCCTGATACCCCTCTCTTTCGGGGCGTTCCGCCAAGGAAAAATGCTTTTCAATCGGAGCCGTCGGATTGGTAATCAGCGCATCTTCCTGCGGTTTACCAATGTGTTCGGCTACGATATGCGCCGGTTTTTTAATAAGTTTCGGCGAGGGAGCCGCAGGGGCTTCCTCGGCAGGTTTAATTTCCTCTTTGGCCGGTTCCGCTACCACGGGCTTTTCTTCCGTCGTAAGCGGAAGTTCAACAGGCTGCTCGGCAACGGCAGGAGCGGCTTGTTCGGCAGTTTTGCCACCCGCATTGGACAAGGCAAAATTAATGCAATGGCGGATAGTCGGGTAATCCTTCAACTGGATACCTTCCTGCTGGGCAATGCCGTAATGTTCGCGCATTGCGGCAAAAAGTTCAGCCTGTTTGACCGTATCAATGCCGAGGTCGGCTTCCATATCCAGGTCTAAATCAAGCATATCTTCCGGATAACCCGTCTTTTCGGCTACCATCTTCACGATTTCTTTCGTTACGCTGGCTTCGTCTAACGCTACCGCAGGTTTAGCGGCAGGAGCCACTGCGGCTTGTGCAACAGGAGCAGGCTGTACAGGAGCCGGAGCCGCAACAGGTGCGGGCTGAACAGCAGGTGCTACCGCCGGGGCAGGAGCAGCCACAGGCGCGGTTTTACCTGCATTAGAAAGTACAAAGTTAATGCAATGGCGGATAGTCGGATAGTCTTTCAACTGGATACCGTCTTGCTGGGCAATGCCGTAATGTTCGCGCATTGCGGCAAAAAGTTCAGCCTGTTTGACCGTATCAATGCCGAGGTCGGCTTCCATATCCAGGTCCAAATCAAGCATATCTTCCGGATAACCAGTCTTTTCGGCTACCATTTTGACTACTTCTTTCGTTACCGTCGCTTCATCAAGCGCGGCCGCAGGTTTAGCGGCAGGAGCCACCACGGCTTGTGCCACAGGAGCAGCCTGTACGGGAGCCGGAGCGGGCGTTACCGTCGCTTGGGCCACCGCCGGAGTGGCCACAGGGGCCGCGGCTTTACCTGCATTAGAAAGTACAAAGTTAATGCAATGGCGGATAGTCGGATAGTCTTTCAACTGGATACCGTCTTGCTGGGCAATGCCGTAATGTTCGCGCAAGGAAGCAAAGAGTTCAGCCTGTTTGACCGTATCAATGCCGAGGTCGGCTTCCATATCCAGGTCAATATCAAGCATATCTTCCGGATAACCAGTCTTTTCAGCCACCATACCTACTACTTCTTTGGTTACGCTGGCTTCATCAAGCGCGGCCGCAGGAGCCGGAGCCGCAACAGGTGCGGGCGCGGCCGATTGTACGGCAGCGGGTTTGCCCGCATTAGCGAGCACAAATTTAATGCAATGGCGGATAGTCGGATAGTCTTTCAACTGGATACCGTCTTGCTGGGCAATGCCGTAATGTTCGCGCATTGCGGCAAAAAGTTCAGCCTGTTTGACCGTATCAATGCCGAGGTCGGCTTCCATATCCAAGTCAATATCAAGCATATCTTCCGGATAACCAGTCTTTTCACCTACCATTTTCACGACTTCTTTCGTTACGCTGGCTTCGTCCAACGCTACCGCCGGAGCGGGCGCGGCCACAGGGGCTTGCACTGCCGGAGCAGGTTTGGCAACAGGCGCAGGTGTTACAGACGCTTGGGCTACCGCAGGAGCGGCCACAGGAGCCGGAGCCGCAACAGGTGCGGGCGCGGCTGCTTGTACGGCCGCAGGTTTGCCCGCATTAGCGAGCACAAATTTAATGCAATGGCGGATAGTCGGATAATCTTTCAACTGGATACCGTCTTGCTGGGCAATGCCATAATGTTCGCGCAAGGAAGCAAAAAGTTCTGCTTGTTTGACCGTATCAATACCGAGGTCGGCTTCCATATCCAGGTCAATATCAAGCATATCTTCCGGATAACCAGTCTTTTCGCCTACCATTTTCACGACTTCTTTGGTTACGCTGGCTTCGTCCAACGCTACCGCCGGAGCGGGCGCGGCCGCAGGGGCTTGCACGGCCGGAGCAGGTTGCGCCACAGGAGCCGCGGCCTTGGCTTCGTGGGCGTGAATCGTGTTCACTTTATCCACAAAAGCCTGAGAACCTTCCATTACCAAGGCGGGTTTTACACCGTGGCGATAGTTATCCTTAATACGCAAGGTGTTCTGCACAACTTCCAACACCGGGGCTTCCTGGCCGGAAATGGCTTTCAACCAAGAAGCGTGTTTGGCTTCATCAGCGATACGGGGTTCCCCCTCTTGCCATACTTTTTCAAGCAAAGTCATACCAAGTTGAGAACCGAACCCGGCGGCTAAGCGCAAAGCATATTTAAAGTTGTAATGTCCGCCTTTGCTCAGCGTAATGCCTTCCAATTCGGGGTCGGCTTCTTTAAAGTTTGCAATCGGCGGCACGAGGCCCGTGTTCAGGCAGCGCACGGCGATAGCATCTTCCAACCCGGCACCCATAGAGTGCCCGGTGAAACCTTTGGTATTGCTGACAATTACACTGCTGACGTCTTTACCAAAGGTGGATTTAAGTGCATACGCTTCGGCACTGGCGGAACCGCCGCGGGCGGGCGTATAGGTTTCGTGAGAGATGAACACCAACTGCTTGGCAATATCGGAACGGTTCAAACCGTATTCCTTTTCTGCGTGGGTTACCAAGCGGTCCATCACTTGGGCAACGTGGCCCACATCCAAACGGGTTACGTGGAAACCGCTGTTGGCAATTTCGGTGGACAAGAGTTTAGCCAACGGTTTCATACCGCGTTTGGCGGTTTCGGCTTCGTCTTCCACAATCAGGGATACCGCACCCATACCCACAATCATACCGTTGCGGCGGCGGTCAAAAGGCAAGGCCGCTTTGGTAACGTCGGCTTCCGTCGTAGCAGCACCGGAGGCCAAGAAGGCCGTCAAAATCCACTCGGACACATTATCATTGGTAATATCGTCGGCACTGATGACGATTACGCGTTTGCAGCGGCCGAGTTTAATCCAATCCTGCGCCACAGCAATTGCCTGGGCAGTAGAGGCGCAAGCCGCGCTCATAGCCGTCGCCGGGCCGCGGGCACGAATCCATTGGCAGAAGTGGCAATGGGCAATAATAATGGTCTTTAAAATAAATTCCGAGGTAAAGGCTTCGGGTTCAATTTCTTTGTCTTTAAAGTTATCTCTGTACCAAGCCTCAATTTCGGCTTTGAGGGCCGGGTCGGAAATTTGGGCAATAAATTTGTCGCAGAACGCGCGGACTTCTTTGGCGGTTTTGTTGTTAAGCAAACCGGACACGCGTTTGGAAAGGTCGCCCATCATACTGTTGGCCACCGGGAAAGCGGAGGTGAAAATTACGCCAGTTTCGTCAATCATTTCGGCCGGCAGACCCCAGCGGTCCGGCAAATAACCGCCCGTAGAAGTGGGTTTATAATATAAGACCAACGGGATACCCGCGTCCTTCAAGGCTAAGATACCTGCGGCAATAGCCAGTTGGAAACTGCGGTCCATAGAGCGGACCCATTTGGCGGGCAGACCGAATTCTTTTTCCAGGTCAAACGCGCCGCCCTTGGCCGCCAATTTAATGGCCTGCATCGGAGAGGTCAAGCGTTCAAAACGGTGGTTACCGTCTTTGGATTTGATAACAAATTCAACGTGCTTATCAATTTGTTTCTGCTGAATTTCCGCAGAGACGGGCTCAATCATATTGCGGCCGGAAAGAATTTCGTCCAACACGCCTTCGCGGAAGATTTTATCCCAACTGCCGGGACCGCCGGCAGCAATACCGCTAATTACCACGGATTTTTTACCGTTGTTCGCGGCGGGCGCGGACACTTTGCACGCGCAGGTTTTGGGAGTTTCGGCAGAACCTTCGGTTTTTTCAACCGGGGTAGCATTGCCGGTTACCCAGTTTACAAAAGCAGGGTTAAAGGTGTGGTTATCACCATACATATCAGTACCAGTCCAATCCAAATGAATACCGGAGGAAATTAAGTTAGCGAACAAGTCGTTAAATTCCACAATACCGCCCTTTTTGGGGTGGTTGGAGGCCAACACTTTAATATCTTTTTTGTCAGACAAGGTGTTAGAGGCCAAAGCGGACAACACGCGTTTCGGGCCGCACTCTACGAACAAGCGCACGCCGGAATCGTAGGTGGTTTGGAGTTGTTTAATCCATTCCACAGAATGCGAAATCTGCGTAACCATAAGGTCTTTGATTTTTTCCGGGTCGCTCGGGTAAAATTCCGCCGTAACATTGGTAGTAATAGGCATCTTGGGGGCGTGGAACGTAAGCGTATCCAAGAATGCGCGGTATTGCGGCATAGCCGGGCGCACGATAGCAGAGTGGAAGGCGTGGGAAACCGGGATTTGCACCGCTTGAATACCCATATCGGTAAACATTTTAATTGCATCATCCACGGCTTTGCTTCCGCCCGCAATAACCGTCTGGGTCGGGCAGTTCTTGTTTGCCACCGCCACATAACCGTTAATGCGTACAAGTTCGGGTTCTACGCGTTCCACAGGAGCCGCGACAGAAGCCATTTTGCCGTTGTCTTCTACCTTAATTTCGGACATTACTTTACCGCGCGTGCAAACGGCTTTCAAACCGTTTTCAAAATCAAAAATACCGGCGGCTACGGCAGCGGCATATTCACCCAAACTGTGGCCCATTACCACATCCGGCTTGATGCCGAACGAGGACAAAAGACGCATCATCGCGATATCGGCCGTAAGTACAGCAGGCTGGGTCATTTCGGTCTTTTTGATAGCGGCTTCACGCAAGGCAATTTGCTCTTTGGTTTCGCCGGGTTTGCTCCACAAAGTATCCGTCAGATTTTGGCCGATAATGCCCATCAGCAGGCGGTCGGCTTCGTCAAAGGTATCCTGCACAATTTTATACTTGGCAGCCAGGTCCTTCATCATATCCACATACTGGGAACCTTGTCCGGGGAACATAAAGCAGACTTTCGGTTTGATTTCAGTCGGGGTAAAAGGATAAATACCTTTCATACGCAGGTACAGAGATTCTTTTTCCCATACGTCTTGGGTAGAAGCGGTCTTCTTGAAAAATTCAATTTTTTCTTTTAATTTATCCGGATTTTCAACATTAATCGTTACCGCAAATTTGCCGGGTTTAGCCATATGGTTTTTATAGGAAATGCTCGGCAAATAGGTCGGGTCGTATTGGATAGCCACAACGGCTTTATCTAACACATTGAAAAGTTCCTGTTTGGTAGCGGCGGAGAAAGTCAAAACGTCGCTTTGGATTTTTTCACCGGGAACGTGAAGGGTGTAACTGCTGCTCATGGTAGATTTCTCCTGTGCGGGGGTTGAAACGGTGTGCTGAGTGGCTTCTTCGGTCTGTTTCAAAAGGCCGTCGTTCATTTCTTCCATAGCCACGTGGAAGTTCGTACCGCCAAAGCCAAACGCGGAAACGTTGGCGCGGCGCACTTTATTAGTGCTCCAATCTTCCGTATGCGTAATCACGCGGAAGGGGCAGGTGGCCCAATCCACAATCGGGTTGGGGGTTTTGAAATTGACAGACGGCGGCAACACCTTATTATATAAGGCAAGCGCCGTTTTGATTAAGGAAGCGATACCGGCCGCCGCTTTGGCGTGGCCGATTTGGCTCTTTACACTTCCAAGCCCAATGGTGCCCGGTTTGGCATACGGGGCAAACAGTTCGGTCAACGCGCCAAGTTCGGTAGCATCACCCACGCGGGTACCCGTACCGTGCGCTTCAAGCAGGCCGACTTCACCGGGAGTATAGTCCAACTGTTCAAACGCTTTTTCCACAGCCAATTTTTGGCCCTTGGGGTTCGGAGCGGTAATACCCTTACCTTTACCGTCGGAGGAAGCCCCTACGGCGCGGATAACGGCATATACGCGGTCGCCATCTTTTACGGCGTCGGACAAGCGCTTCAAAATAACCATACCGGCACCTTCGGCCATTACAAAGCCGTTGGCGCGGGCATCAAAGGGATAGGAGCCGTCCTCGGACAAAGCACCGATTTTGCAGAACTTAATATAGGCAGAGGGCGACATCATTTGGTCCACACCGCCGGCTATGGCCATATCAAAGTTCCCCATACGCAGGCCATTTACGGCTTGGTCAATAGCCGCCAAAGAGGTGGCGCAAGCAGCATCCACCGCAAAGTTGGTACCGTGTAAATCAAACACATTGGCTACGCGGCCCGGAATAACGTTGGCCAGTTCACCCGGCATAGAATCTTCGTTAATCGGGGAAAATTTTTCGCGCACACCCGCATCCATTTCGTCCAGCATCTTCTGGGCGTCGGCGGGAGCCAGCGACTTGAAAGAGGAGGTATTTTTGAGAATTTCGTACAAGAACGGACGGTTCAAGCGGGTGTTGGACATTTCGTTCTTCATACCGCCCATAGAGTTACCAATAATTACCGCCGTGCGGTTATGGTCATAGGCTTTTTTATCGTATCCGGCATCTTCCAAAGCCATACGGGTAGTTTCAATGGCCAGGTGTTGCACCGTGTCCATTTGCTTGGCAATTTGCGGAGGAATACGGTATTTTAAGGAATTAAATTTGAAACTTTGCGGAATAAAACCGCCGATTTTGGAGTACAGTTTATCTTCTGCTTTATGGTCAGGACTATAAAAGAGATGATAGTCCCAGTACGACGCGGGAATTTCGGTAATGCAGTATTTGCCTTCTTTAATATTTGTCCAGAATTCGTCTTTATTCAACGCTCCGGGCATAATCGCCCCAATACCAACAACGGCGATAGGTTCAAGGTTTTTATTTTTCATTTGTTCTCCTAACGTAAAATCCTCTTTCCTTGGCATACGTATATAGATATATTTTAGGAAATTTAGAAAGGCAAAACAAATTTTAAACGGTATTTTTGAGCAAGAGTATTGACAAAATCTAATCCGTTTTGTCAGAAATCGCTTCTCTTGGGAGCGGTTTGCAGCGGTTTACCGTCATAGAACGGGTTTTTGGATAAAAGAGCAATATCGCAAAATCGGGCTTAAATTTGCATTTTTTAAAAACGCCTGGGAAAAATTTGGGGCTTAAAATTTTAAAACCGCCGCAGAACTTGCGGCGGTTTTAAACCAGAGCAAAGCAAATTTAAAACTATTTTTGCGTTTTTTCTTCCGCCACTTTCATATTTTCCAAATCTTCAATCAGGCTTAACAAAGTGGGTTGGAGTTTGTTTACATATTCTTGTTCAAAAGTGCTCATACGCTGTTCCATCCGGGCCATTTGTTTAGCCAAATCGCCGGCGGATTTATCTTGCGCCATTTTGAGTTCTTCCAAACGGTAATGCAAATTTTTCACTTTTTCCTTTACATCAGCCAGGTCCAACGAAGAAGAGCCCTGCAACGATTGCAAAAGCGAAGCACGCGGCTTAAAGGAAGGCGGTTGGGCCACGGTTACCACGGTTAAATCTTCCACAGCCGGCTCAAAGTCCGTTTCGTGCGCCAAAGCCGCGCGGTACTTGGCCGTAAAAACGAACAACAAAATAAAACAAACGGTAAAACCGATAAGTTGTAAAATGACGGTAGTTTCCATAGTTTTTATAATACCATATTTTTAAGAGTCTGATATGCCCGTTATTTGGAACGCACAATCACAAAACTGGCAAAAAACGCCCCCAGCGCAAACACCCCATATATAAGGTAACGCCAAAAAGCATTATCCGGCACTGGGCACAGCCAGTAAAACAGCCCGCACAGCACCAAAAAAGACACAATCCCAAAAGTATTAAATTTAAAAGTTAAGTGCATTTGTTGCTCCTATTTAATAACTGTACCCGTTTGGCCCGTTTGATAGTGGACAATGCGAATTTCCACCCCCTTTTCCTTGGCCAGACATACCGCGTCCGGGTGCAGAACACTCGCGCCGTTTAAAGCCAACTTATACATTTCATCAAAATCCAGTATCTCATATTTCTGCGCTTTGACATCTTTGTTCGGGTCTGCTGAGTAAACTCCGTCCACATCTTTAATCATTTCCACGTGGCCCGCACCTAATTGGGAGGCTAAAAATACGGCGGACACATCACTTCCCCCGCGTTTTAAAGTGGTAATTTCCTTATTTTCACCAATGCCCTGGAAACCCGCCACAATGGGCACGTTACCGGCCTCAATTTCGCGCAATAAACGGTCGCCTTTCAACTTTAAAATATCCGCGCCGGTATGATTGCAAGTAGTAATAAGGCCGATTTGCGAACCGGTCAGCGATACAGACGGCACACCCTTAGCCCGCAAAGCAATAGACAAAAGCGCCACGCTCACACGCTCTCCGGTGGTAATCAGCATATCCAACTCACGCTTATCCGGAGTTGGCGTAATGCTAAACGCGTGGTCCAAAAGGACGTCCGTCAAATTGCCGTTGGCAGAAGCCACCACCACCGGGATAAATCCAGCCGTATAGCGGGATTTAATCAAATCGGCCGCCATTAAAAGTTTTTGTTTGTTGGCTAATGTATTGCCGCCAAACTTCATAATACAAATCGGTTGCATAAATACTAAAATTCCCCTGCAAACATTATACCAAAGTAACCCTTAAAGCCGCTTTACGCTTTTCGCCAAAAAAACTAATATGTAGGCAAACGGAGGTTTGTATGAAAAGACTTGTACTTTTGCGCCACGGGCAAAGCCAGTGGAATTTAGAGAACCGCTTTACGGGTTGGACGGATGTAGATTTAACTCCGCAAGGAGTGGAAGAAGCCCGCAACGCGGGGAAATTATTAAAAGAGGCAGGTTTCTATTTTGATGCGGCTTATACCTCTTATTTAAAACGGGCGGTCAAAACCTTAAACTGCGTGCTGGATGTGCTCAACCAAGATTGGCTGCCCGTGGAAAAAACGTGGCGGCTTAATGAAAAGCATTACGGGGCCTTGCAGGGTTTAAATAAAGCCGAAACCGCCAAAAAATATGGCGACGAACAGGTAAAACTGTGGCGGCGCAGTTATGATGTGCGCCCGCCCGCTTTAACCTTGGATGACCCGCGCGCACCGCAAAACGACAAACGCTATGCAGGGGTAAATTCCAAAGATTTACCGCTGACCGAAGCCTTGTGCGACACGGTAAACCGCATTTTGCCGTATTGGAACGAAGTCATTTTTCCGCATTTAAAAACGGCTAACGAAATTATTGTAGCGGCACACGGAAACAGCCTGCGCGGAATTGTAAAACATCTTAAAAATATTTCAGATGCGGATATTATCGGGCTAAATTTGCCGACGGGAGTGCCGTATGTGTTTGAATTTACGGACGAGTTAAAATTGAAAAGGGATTATTTTTTAGGAGATGCGGAAGAAATCAAAAAGAAAATGGCCGCCGTTGCCAATCAAGGAAAAGCCAAATAAAACTTTACAGCAAAACTCCCTATCGTATGATAGGGAGTTCCGTTTATAACCGTTCAATTCCAATTTTTGCGCAATTTTTTTATGGCTTTTTTAAGTTCCGGCTTTAATACCGGGTCCACCAAATCAATAAACAACTTGCCGTCCAGGTGGTCCACTTCGTGTTGGAAAGCCTTAGCCAACAGCCCGCGCGCACGCTTCACCTGCTCCACTCCATTTTCGTCGGTATATTTCAGGGTTACGTCCGTCGCGCGTTTTACTTCGGCCCACAAACCGGGCAGAGAAAGACAACCTTCTTCTTCCAGTTTTTCTCCCCGCATAGAAAGGATTTCGGGATTGATAATCACATATCTTTTTAAAGGCGCGTTTTCTTTATCACTTTCGGGAATCAAAATTACCGCCAAACGGTAATCCAACCCAATTTGGTTAGCCGCCAAACCTACCCCTTTTACCGCCAGACAAGTTTCCTCCATATCTTTTAGCAGTTGGGGCAGTTGCGGCTGCAACGCTTTAAAATCAACAGGTTTCAATTTTTGGCGCAAGATATCTTCGCCGTATTTTGTTACACGCAATATTGCCATAAGTTTATTTTAGCATAATTGGACTCGGGCCGAAGGCGCGTCAGCGAGATAAGCGTTCAGCCACGGCTTGCGGGTCGTTTAACGTAAGCAATTCTTGGATAAAACCGGGCTGAAAGGTCTCTGCCAATGCCGCCAAAACCTGCAAGTGTTTTTGAAAGAAAGCCGGCTTGTCGGGCGATAAAAACAAAAACATCACGCGAATAGATTTATTATGGCGTTCCTCCGTCACGGGAACAGGCAAAACCGCCAGCGCGGCAACAAAATCGTCCAATCCCTCCACACGGGCGTGCGGAATAGCCAAGCCCGTATCCAAGGTAGTGCTGATGCCTTTTTCGCGTTCCAACACCTGGGCTGTTACTTCTGCCGGGTCCAAGCGCGGGCATTGGCGGCAAGCCATACGCACCAAGGTTTCAATTAAACCGTCTTTGTCTAATCCCTCGGGAGCCACCAGCACGCGCTGTGCCGTAATCAGCCTCCCCAGGTTTATTTTTGTTTGTTCGTTCAATGCCATAATTCTAGGTTTTTATGGTAGCAAATAAGCCCCCCTGCTGGCAAGTTGTCAAAAATCGGTTTTATTCCCCCGCTAAAAAAGATAGAATACATATATAATGACAGAGAACGAGTTGCAAACCCTTTTTAACACCCTTTCCGCAGGCCGTGTGCCCGGGAAACAGGATTTTAATGCTTCCAAGATGTTTTCCTTGCTGGAAGACCCTTTCAGCATTTGGTGCGTTTTTCACGCCCCCAAAGAAGAAGCCGTTCCGGAACCTAACCGCTACGAAAATTTAAAAATCCGCACCGACCGCACCATTCGCGATAATTGGATTAAGCAGGAGTTTCCCGGTGTGGTATTCATTACGGGTGAAACGGAAAGCGAACGCTTTAAAAACACTTTATCCGCTATGGCCAAAGGTGAAAGTGCTATTGCCAATGCCTTACTTTGGAACTTGCCTGAAAACACCTACGGCAGCATAAATTTACTCGTCCGCTCCAATAATGCTTCCAGCATATGGGGCAACTATCATTATCATATTTTCCAATTTAAACGCGCACACGATTTAAAGGAACATTATGCCTTACAGGTCTGTCTGCTTAACCGCATACTGGGCTGCACGCAAAAATACACACCGGCTAATACGCGCGTGTTCCTGCGCGACCGCACGATTGACGTTTGCTATGAAGACCATTGCGACCGTCTGGCCCGGGAACTGGCCTATTGGCGCAGCATCCGCGACGGGAAATCCCGCCCGGAGGCCCACAAACCGCCCAAAGCCGCCAGTGCGCCTTGGCGCGTTTATGCTAATAAAGTGGTGGCCCAAAGCAAAGATTTACTAATGCTCCCCGGCCTAAATACCGAAATGCGCCAATGCCTTAAAATCAATGGGATGTTCACCACTGACGATGTGGCACACGCCGGATTAGAAAAATTACAGGGTATTTTGGAAGAACCGCACGCCACAAATTCCTATTACAATTCTTTGGCCTATTTGCACAACAAACCCGTCTTGCGCGAAGCGGGGCATTTCCCGCCGCCTGTAAAAAAATATAATTTATATTTTGATTTTGAGGCCACCGAAACCTTTACCAAAAACAATGTATCCTTTGTCTATTTAATCGGTATTTGGGATAAAGAAGAAGACAAATATGTAAGTTTTGTGGCAAAAACCCCGGAAGAAGAAATTAAAATCTTTGAACAGTTTTACGACTATATCAAAGATTTTTCCGACACAGCACTCTACCATTGGACGGAATACGAAGTAAAAAAGATGAAAAATCTGGCCGGGAAAAATCCGCAAGATGCTGCTAAATTAAAAGCCCTCTGCTCCATTTGTTACGACTTAAAAGTGTCCGTAAACAAACAGTTCTATTTGCCCGCACCCAGTTTTTCGCTCAAAGCCGCCGCGCCTGCCTTTGGCTTTAACTGGCGGCAAGATGACTGCGGCGCAATGGACAGTATGGTCTATTTTACCAACTGGCTGAAAACCGGCAACCAAGATTTGTTAAACAAGGTATTGATGTACAACGAGGATGACTGCAAGGCAATGCTCGTACTGGAAAACAAATTAAAAGAAGCCGACGTACTGGACCTGAAAAAATGAAAAAAGAATTTGCCGTACTGCAAGCGTGTTTAGCCGCCGCGGCCAAAACGGTGCGCAAAAATTTTGGCAAGGTGGGCTATGAATTAAAGGGAAAGGCCAACTTGGTTACTAAGGCAGATGTTGCGAGCCAAAAGGCTGTTTTGGCACTGATAAAAAAGAATTTCCCCGCGCACGACTATTTAGCCGAAGAAAACGGCATCAAAAACACCGGAGCAGATTATACTTGGGTGATTGACCCGATTGACGGAACTACTAATTTTGCGCATACTTTCCCGCAATGCAGCGTATCCATCGCACTTTTTTATAAAAACGAACCTGTTTTGGGCGGTGTAGTCAACCCGGCCACCGGCGAAACTTTTTTGGCCCAAAAGGGCAAGGGAGCCACCCTAAACGGCAAAAAAATACACGTTTCCAAAACGGCTAAATTGGAACAATCGTTATTGGTTACGGGTTTTCCGTATGACCGCTTTACGCGGTTGCCAAAGTTGCTAGACCGGTTTGGGCGTTTTTTAAATTCTTGCCACGATGTGCGCCGGCTAGGCTCCGCCGCTCTGGACTTATGTTGGCTGGCAGCCGGGCGTTTGGACGGCTATTGGGAAGATAATTTAAACCCGTGGGACGTCGGCGCGGGGGTGCTTATCTTGCAAGAGGCCGGAGGCAAAGTTACGGATTATTCCGGCAAAAAATACAAAAAAATCAAGGATTTCGGACATACACTTTTAGCAACCAACGGCAAAATTCATACGCAAATGCTAAAAATCATCAAAGAGACCGAAAACGAATTGCCAAAAATTTGAGAAAAGGACCGCCAAAACGCGGTCCTTTTTGTTGTATCATCGGCGGCGGTGTGATATAATTTTAGGTAGGGTTTTATTTATAAGGGGTTATTATGTCTATCAACGTAGTCAAGCAGTACAGCGTCTTCCTGATAAATGAACCGGGTGCGCTCAAAAATTTTGCCGAATTATTTGTACGCGAAAATGTAGATGTAATCGCCATTTCGCAAGATGTCCGCTATGATGCTGCTGTTGTCCGCCTGACAGTTAAATACGACCAGGAAATCAGCCACGCGCTGACCAAGGCCGGTTTTACAAGCGTAAAGACAGATGCCATCTGTATTGATACCCCCAACCGCGTGGGATTGTTGCGGGATATTGGGGCCGTCCTTTCCAGCCACGGGATAAACATTACCACCATTTACGGTACCGCAAGCACAGGGCCGAACAGCCGTTGGATAGTGGTAGTAAATGATATAACCAAAGCGTTAAATGCCCTGGAAAGTTCCGGTATATTTGAGTAAGGAAATTTGCATATATAAAAAACCCCGCAACCTGCGGGGCTTTCTAGATACAACAAAAACCCCCGGTATTCGGCCGGGGGTATGTTGCAAAAGGCTTTTGGGTTAATGCAGTTTTTCTTTGGCTTCTTTGAGTTGTTTCTTCCAAGCCTTTTTGGCGGCTTTGTGCTTTTTTTCAGCCACACCGGACAATAAGTCCTCTACGCGCCGGGCTTTTACCTGCTCCAAGTTGGCCTCGTCGGCTTTCACCTTGTTTTCCCAATTATCCAAATTTGCGCGTTCAGCGGCGATGCGGTCCTTTACATAAGCAAGTCCCGCATCCACTCCGGCAGAAACTTCCTCCGCCAATTTGGCTTTAATGGAGGCTTTATCTTCCGCCGTTTTGGCTTTTTTGTACTGCTTTACTAATTTTTTTATGCGTTTTTGGCGTGCCTTAAAGGCCTTTTTCTGCTCGGCAACCGTCTGTTTCTTCTCCGCAGAGGAAAGATGTCCGCCATCTTTTTTAACAATGGGGGCCGACTCCGCGGGCAAACTGCACTCCGCCGGAGGTTCCACCTCAATATCCTTTAATTCCGCCGCCGTTATACCGCCCGCCAAACACACCGCCAATAAAGCCAAAAGGAGTTTTTTCATTTTTATCTCCGTTAATCAAGCGACGTATCGTGCACGCCCGCTTCGGCAAAGCCTTTGGCGCGCAATTTGCAGGAATCACAATGGCCGCACGGCTTTTTGCCGCCCGCATAGCAACTCCAAGTGAGTTCAAACGGAACTTTCAACTTGGCAGCCAGGCGCACAATATCGGTCTTGGACATCCGCATCAGAGGTGCCAATACTTCAATGCCTTCCGTTACACCCATTTTGGTACCGCGGTTAAGCGCGTCCGCCGCCGCTTTAAAGAATGCAGGGGTGCAATCGGGATAACCCGAAAAATCTATCGCGTTGGGGCCTGCAATAATCGTATCGGCGTGAATTGCATCCAATAAAGAGCCTGCAATAGAAAGGAACATCAAATTCCGCCCCGGTACATAGGTAGAAGGAATTCCCTCTTTCGGAATATCCTCTAATGCCACATCCGGCAGGGCCTGACTTTTATCCACTAAGGAACAGCAGGACAGCCACGGCAAATTAAGCGTAATCATATGGTGTTTAATACCCAGATTGCGCGCAATCATTTGTGCGGCCAACACCTCGCGGTCGTGGCGCTGTCCGTAAGAAACGGTAAGCGCTTCGCACTCGTAACCGTGCGCCAAGGCCCAATACAGGCAGGTAGTGGAATCTAGTCCGCCCGAAAAAAGCACAATGGCTTTCTTTTTTGCCTTGCCGCCAAACACGGCCGCCTTGCCCGAAAAAGTAACCTCGGCAGACGGCACCGCCTGTTGCGGAGCAACCGGCTGCACCTCTGCGGGCACCTTAGTAGCAGGCTGTTGGGCCGGAGTTTGGACGGAACTTCCAGAAGAAGCGGCGGCCCGGGCCGGAGTCTTTTTTAAAGCGGCGTCCAATAAATCCTCCGCCGGAGCAGGCACGTTATCCACCTTACTTTCGCCAAAACTATTGGCAATTTCTTGCTCCAATTCTCTCTTTTCTTCTTTTACTGTATTTAAAATCCCACTAAAAAAACTTTTAAGGCCACTCTTGGTGTTCTCCGCCGGTTTCGGAGTAGCCACTGTTTCCTGTGCCGCCGAAACAGGCTTTTGCGCAGGAACATCAGCGGGCTGTTCAGCGGGTTTGGTAACCAACCAAGCCTCCGGCGCCTGCGTGCCGTACGGGTAGCAGACCGCATAGCCTTGGTCAGAAAAAGACACCTGAGGCACAACCTTTAAATCATCCACTTTAAACGCAATTTTGGCATCTTTTTCGGCATTTTTAGGCCCCTGTTTCAAAAACTCTACACAGCGCATTGTGTTATTAAATTCCACAATAGCGTCCTCGGGGTTGCCGATACCTTGCACGCAGTCTTTCAAGGCAGACACGCAGAAACCGTCTTCTACCGAATCCGCCGTACCATACAAAGCGGCCGGCACCAGCAAAACATCCTTATCTATATTAGCAAGCACATCAGCCAACGTATAAAAATTGCAAAAACCGCCGACCAATACGGTGCTGGCGTTTTTGGCGGCGAAAAGTGCCTTCATCCCTTCGTTGCTCAGCACCAAAGCAGGCGTACGGCCCGAAGCACGCGACGCCGCATAAGGAGAATCGTCCTCGTGCGAAACGGACAATTTTTGTTCGCTATATACCTCAAAATCAGCGTGCCGGCTTGTAAAAGCGGTTACGTCCTCCGCCTTATCAAACCCCAAAACAGTTTTCTTGCCGCGTGCCAACAACGCACACAGCGTGGTGGACGTACGCAATACATCCACGACGACGGCTACATCCGTCCATTGTTCACATTCTCCTGCGGTTTTAGCTATCAGAACGCTCATTTAATATCCCCAATACTTTAAAATCTTCAATCGCTTTTTCGTCTTCTTCGCTCAAATTATCCACATATTTAATGGCATAGATAATCAGCGTTACGCGCGGGTTGGACGCACCGTCCTCCGCGCTGTTGTACTGGCCGATAAGCATTGCATCGGCCCCCTTGGAGGCTACAAACTTGCGGCCCTTTTCCACGCCCATTTTTAAATTATCGCGGGTGGGCTGTAAATTTTTAATGCGCAAAAGCCCCAAATTACCGTACGGGCGGGTAATATCACTCTTACTGCCGATAATTTCCACATTTTTGGCCTTGGTGGGCGGAAAGTCCGGCCCTATTGGAATCCAATCCAAATTATTCATTTCCAACGTAGCACATCCGGCGAGTAAAAGACCGGCTGCCACTAACCCCAATTTTTTCATTTTCCCTCCTTTTTCTGGGAAGCCAACTGTCCGCACGCGGCTAAAATATCGTTACCCATACTTTTGCGGATAGTTACGCCTATGCCCATTGCTTTTAGGCCGGCGGCAAAATCTTTTACTACACGGTCTTCTGTCTTTTCGCCGCGGCCCAGGTTGCACGCAATCAAATTAACGTGCAGTAAATAGTTGTCTTTAATGCTGTAAATCCAGTCCGCCAGTTTGCGGATATGTTCCGGGCGGCTGTTGACGTTTTCAATAACAGAATATTCCAAAAACACCTGGCGGCCCGTCATAGCAATATATTCTTCCAACGCTTTTTTGATATCGTCCAAATCAAATTTGCGGTTTACGGGCATAATCTTGCTGCGTTCGGCATTATCGGCATTATGCAGGGAAATAGCCAAGTTGGCCTGTGGCAAGTCCACCGCCAGTTTATGCAATTTATCTGCAATTCCCGAAGTGGAAACAGAAATATGACGCGCACCGATATTTAAATAGTCCGGGTTGGAAAGATCCTGCGCCGCCTTTACTACATTTAAATAGTTGAGCAAAGGTTCCCCCATTCCCATAAAAACTACGCCGGAAATACGCTCGCCCAGTTTTTCTTTATGCACATACTGGTACCACATCAATACCTGGTCGGTGATTTCCTCTTGTGTTAAATCGCGCTTGAAACCCATTTTGCCCGTAGAGCAAAAGGAACAGCGTAACGGACACCCCACCTGGCTGGACACACACACACTCCAAGTATCCTGCGGTTTTAACAATACGGTTTCAATCTGGTAGCCGTCTTTAAGTGTTAAAAGAGCCTTGGCCACCTTATCCCGGTTTGAACAGACAATTTTAGATACCTTAAAACTAAGCAAGGGACGGTCCTGTTTCAGTTTTTCCCGCAAATCAGCGGGCAGGCTGGTTGCTTCGTCCCAAGACGAAATCCCGCGTTTGAAAATGGCATCCTTTACCTGCGCAATACGGAAATTCGGCAGGCCGGCATCTTTGATGTATTGTTTAACGTATTCAAAATTCATTTTTCTTTCCTTATTATGTAATATATATATTTTAACATTTTCCGCTACCCAATATACAAAGCCACAGAAAGATGAAAAAATGCCTATTTTTTAGTATAATACCTGCACGATGAGTGAAGATATTAAATTTAGCACAGCCGGCTTCCGGGCCGTTACCGCAGACGGGCTGACCGCCCAGTCCGTACAGCGTTTGACTTACGGGATTTCCGAACATATTTTGGAACATCCTTTCTATGGATTTGAAGGTACGGGCTACCGCAAGCACTGTGAAGAACAAGGCAAAAAACCCAAAAAGCCCCTCGTTCTCGTGGGGTATGATACCCGTTTTCTGTCTAAACAATTTGCCTATGTAGCCGCCAATGCGCTCGTGCAAAGCGGCATTACAGTAAAAGTGGCCGAACTCCCCCTGCCTACCCCGGTAGCCGAGTGGGCGGTGCTCAACGAGTGCGCCGTAGGGGCAATTGTTATTACGGGCAGTGAAGCCGAATACTATGTAAACGGCGTGAAATGGATTTCGTACTACGGCGGTATTGCTAATAACGAAATTGTGCAAGATATTGAAAAGCGTATTCCTTCACCCAACGCACAGATTTTAAAAGCGTCCTCTACCGAGTTTGGCGTATTGAACGCGGCGGCTATCGTCAGTAAAGATTTCCGCAAAGGCTATATGGCCCGCTTGGAAAAAATGATTGATGTGAAGGCACTTAAAAAGGCGAAATTAAAAGTAGCCGTTGACCCGCTTTTCGGTACGTCAAAATATTATTTCCGCGACTTTTTGGAAAAACACGGCGTAACGGTAGAAGGCATCCACGAAGGGGAAGATGTCCTCTTTGGCGGACACACGCCCAATGCCGGACCGGTCAGTTTGACGGACCTTAAAAAATTAGTTGTAAGCAAAAAAATGCACTTGGGTATCGCTTGTAACCCGGACTGCGATAAATTCGGCATTATTGATGCCGAAGGCAACTGGGTGTCCCCCAACGAAATTGCCCCGCTGTTGCTGGAACACCTGGTCCGCAATAAAAATTTAAAAGGCCGCGTGTGCAGAAGCGTCATTACCTCAAACTTGATTGACCAGGTAGCCAAGATAAACGGGCTAATGCTGCGCGAAACCCCGGTAGGCTTTAAATATATTACCGAGTTAATGATTACCGGGCAGTACATAATGGGTATGGAGGAATCGGGCGGTATTGCGATTGCCCACCATATTCCGGACAAAGACGGTCTGGTGGCCTGCCTGTTGGTGGTAGATATGTTAGCCACCGAAGGCAAGACCTTAAAACAACTGAAAAAAGATTTTTATAAAAAATACAAACAGTTGTTTGACCAAAAAGTCAGTATTCCCAAGGCGGAAACCGAAATTAACCGCATTATGGAACGCTTGGATATTAAACCGCCGCTTTCCATTAATAAAACCTCTGTATGGCGTATTGACAATACAGACGGGTTTAAATTTATCTTAAAAGGCGGCAGTTGGCTGGCTATTCGCCCGTCCAGCACCGAGCGGTTAATCCGTATGTATGCCGAAGCGCAAGACGAAAAATTGCCGGAAATACTGATTAAAGAAGGCAAAAAAATCATAGACAGCATTGTCTAATCCGGCAATTTGCCGGAAGGGGGTTGTATGGTTCGCATTAAAAAAATTACGGCAAGGGAAATTTTGGATTCGCGCGGTTATCCGACAGTAGCCGCCGACGTCCTGTTAGATGACGGCAACACAGGCACCGCGGCCGTACCCAGCGGAGCCTCTACCGGCTCGCACGAAGCACTTGAACTGCGAGACGGTGGCACCCGCTACAATGGCAAGGGGGTGTTAAAGGCGGTGGCCAACGTGGAGAGAATTTCACAGCAGTTGGCCGGGATGAATCCGTTTGACATCCGCCTGGTGGACGAAAGTATGCTGGCTTTGGACGGCACGGAAAACAAAACAAATCTGGGCGCCAATGCAATGTTGGCCGTTTCTATGGCAGTATTGCGTGCGGGTTGCCACAGTGCCAAATTGCCGCTCTACCAGCATCTGCGCAACGTCTATAATTTGGATAACAGCCGCTATATCTTGCCCGCTCCTATGCTCAATATTATTAACGGCGGGAAGCACGCCGATTCCGGGCTGGATGTACAGGAGTTTATGATCGTACCGACCGCACCCAAAACTTTTGCCGAAGCCCTGCGCGAAGCAAGCGAAACCTATCACACCTTAAAAGATTTGCTTAAAAAAGAAGGTATGGTGATTGCCGTAGGGGATGAAGGCGGTTTTGCTCCTAAAATCACCAAACACGAAGATGTACTAAAAACTATTTTAGCCGCCGCCAAACAGGCCGGACACCTGGATATTTCGCTTGCTATGGACTGCGCCGCCAGCGAATTTTATCACGAGGGTTCTTACCGTTTTGAAGGGAAAATGCACTCTGCCCAAGAAATGACCGCACTTTACTCCTCTTGGTGCCAGAAATATCCCCTTGTATCCATTGAAGACCCTTTGCAAGAAGACGATTGGACCGGTTGGAAACACATTACCGCACAACTGGGCAAAAAAATTAACCTGGTAGGTGATGATTTGTTTGTTACCAATATAAACCGGTTGGAAAAAGGTATTGCAGAAAAAGCCGCCAATTCTATTTTAATCAAGGTCAACCAAATCGGCACCGTTTCCGAAACCATTGACGTAATGGAACTGGCCAAAAAGCACGGTTATTCCCGCATTGTGTCGCACCGCTCCGGCGAAACCGAAGACACTTTTATTGCTGATTTAGCCGTAGCCACTAACGCAGGCGCCATTAAAACGGGCGCGCCGGCGCGTTCCGAACGGACGGCAAAATACAACCGTCTGCTCCAAATTGAAGCCGAACTGGGCAACAAAGCCGAGTACGCGCAAGATTCTGTATTTAGCCGCAAATGAACACGCAAGCCATAACGGATTTTATTATCCAAAACAAAAAACCGCTACTACTGGGGACCGCCCTGGTAGTAGTGGTTATCTTCTTTTTAGGGAGCAGTATTTTAAGTTTGGTACATAACAAACTGGAACTGCATAAACTGGCGAAACAAAGCGTTCTGCTGGATAAAGAACACGCCGAATTGACCGCCACTATGGAATTGCTTGAAAAAGAAGATGCCGCTTATTTGGAAAAAATTGCCCGGACCCAATACAATATGGTCGGCCCAAACGAAGTGGAATTTAGATTTCAACCCGATAAATAACTTATGAATATTGATGTCATCAACTTAGGCCCTATGGGCAACTGTACATATTTGCTGACCGAAGGGACAGAGGCGGTTTTGATTGACCCGGCCTGGGATATGAACTATTTGGAACATATCTTATCAGAAAAAAAATTAAACTTGCGCGCCGTATTTTTTACGCACGGGCACTTTGACCACGTAAAATTTTCCCAAGATTTACTGCGCAAGCACCATTTACAAGCCTTTTTGGAAGAAAATGACCTGGTTCTTTCGGGTTTGGAGCCGCAGTTTGTACACTCTTACCAGGGAGAACAACACTTACAAATCGGTCCGTTTAAGGTACATATTATCCCCACGCCCGGCCATACGGCGGGTGGGGTGTGCTTGCATATCGGCAACGCGCTTTTTACGGGCGACACCCTTTTCCCGGGTGCGTGCGGAAGGGTAGATTTACCGTCTTCTAACCCGCGCCAAATGCGCCAAAGTTTAGTAAAACTTTCCAAACTCCCCGAAGATACGCAAATTTTTGCAGGGCACGCCTACGGCGGGAAATGCAGTTCCACCATTGGCTACGAACGCTTAAAAAACCCTTTTATGCGAAATGCAATACGAGATGAGGAGCGACTGTAATGCACCCGATATTTTTAAAAATAGGATCCTTTGAACTGGCAAGTTACGGCCTAATGACAGCATTGGGATACGCGGCGGCTTCGCTGTATTTGATTCCGCGCCTGAAAAAAATCGGTTTAGACAAAGACACCTTTTGGAACCTGATTTTTATTGCCTTTATCGGCGCATTAGCAGGAAGCAAACTCCTCTATATTATTGTTTCCTGGCCGCAGTTAGGGGCAACCTTAGCCGAAAAAATTACCAATATTGTGCGTGATTTCCGCTACGGGTTTGTCTTTTTCGGCGGGATGATTGCCTCAGTCGGCGCGCTCATTTATTATATAAAGAAAAAGAAATTACCCCTTTTAAAAACGGGCGACTTTTTAATTGTTGGCCTTCCGTTGGGACACGCCTTGGGGCGCATTGGCTGTTTTTTGGCAGGGTGCTGTTTCGGCAGCCCGACCACTATGCCGTGGGGCGTCCGCTTTACCGACCCGCACTCCTTGGTAGCCCCGGAACTTTTACACGTGCCGCTGCATCCCACGCAACTGTATGAATCTGCCGGAAACCTGATTTTATTCGTATTACTACACTATGCGTCCAAACGCCCGCATAAAGACGGAAAAATATTAGCGCAATATATAACATATTACAGCATAATGCGCTTTATCATTGAGTTTTTCCGCGGGGATTACCGCGGCGCCTATTGGTTGGGATTATCTCCCTCCCAATGGATTGCCTTGGCGGCTGCGGCGGTCTCGTGCTGGCTTTGGATTCGTTTAAAAAAGGACTCTACTTATGCAGGAAAATAAAAAAATCGTTTTTGAAGGATATTCTCGCCGTTTGGACATTTTTGCCGCAGACGAACTGGCTGATTTTTCGCGCGCCATTGTGCAAAAGATGATTAAAGACGGCAAAATTACCGTCAACGGAAAAAGGGTAAAACCCTCTTGGCCGCTCACTCCGGGCGAAGTGGTGGAAATTGAAATGCCCGCACCGGAAGCCAAGACAAAACTGTCTGATTTAATTATCCACGACGGCAAAGATTTTTTTGTTCTCATTAAACCTGCGGGTATGCTTGTTCACCCGCAAAGCCCGGTGTGGGAAGAACACCCCGAAGCAGTTTTTTCAACCGAAGAAACTTTGGTGTCCGTCATTTTGGCTAACCCGCCCAAAGGATTTGATACATCTATGCCCCGCGCGGGGCTCGTACACCGTTTAGACCGCGAAACCAGCGGTGTAATGGTGGTAGCCAAAACACAAGAATTTCAAGCCGAAATGGTGGCCCTGTTTTCCAACCGGGAGGTTCACAAAACATATCACTCCATCGCCTGCGGCGAAGTGCCCGATAACGAAGGCACTATTGACGTGCCGATAGGGCGTGTAGCCGGAGGCAAAATCAAGGCTTCCGACGTAGGGCGCGAAGCCGTTACCGATTACAAGGTATTGGAACGCAAAAACGGATTTACCTACATTGAACTTTACCCGCGCACAGGCCGCACCAACCAGTTGCGCGTGCATTTAAGTTGGTTGGGCTATCCGGTATTGGGCGACTGGCTCTACCGCGGCGCGACGGCTGACCGCCTGATGCTGCACGCCCGGAGAATTGAGTTTAACCACCCGCTAACGGGCAAAAAATTAAAGTTTGAGGCTCCCGTACCGGACGATTTTTTGGCCGCGTGGAAACGCGTTACCGAAGAAAAGTAACTTTTCCCCCGCCTTACCCGGCGGGGATTTTTTTACCCTAAAAAACTAATCCTTTTTTAGACTTTTATTTTGACGCTTTATGCGCTATCCTTTAAATATAGAGAACGGCCCGGGGGATAAAGCATAAACAAGGGGCCGTAAACTGGGGGAAAGCGTAAAGTGGGGTAAACACGGAGCGCTTTAAGACGAAGACGCCCCAGCCGGAGTACCCGGCGGGGCGTCCACTCTAAACAGATTTCATCCGTCCGGACGCGGGAGGGGACCCGCTATCCCGGGCAACACACTAAAAGGGTTTCGTTTTCCGTGGGAGGGAGCGAAACCCTTTTATTTGCGTTTACAAACTTTTTTGATACAGTCTGTACCGTTTACTGGTATGACAGCCGCACTCCGTAATTCCGCGGATAATCCCCTCATTATCTTCCAGCACCCACGACAGTTCCGCTTCGTTCCAAACGGCTACCCCGTGGTCAATAATGTGCTTAATCAAAATCAGGTCAATACCGCGCTTTCTAAATTCAGGAGCCACACCCAACATAATCAGGCGCGCATCTTTAATTTTGCGCCAAGCCAAGAGTGCCTTGATGATACGCCACGGATTAGCCAGGGAACCTTTTAATTCTTTAAGCGCGTGGTTCATATTCGGAATAGCAATATAAAACCCCGCCGCAACCCCATCCACTTCCAATACACAAGTTCCTTCCGGCCGGACAATTAGTTTTAATTCGTTTACCACATCCGCCATTTCCTGTTTGCTCATTGGCACAAAGCCCCAATTTTCCGCCCACGCCTTATTGTAAATTTCGCGGATGATTTCGGCCTCTGCTTCCAAATTTTTGAGGTTCAGCCTCCGCAAAGTAATACCGTGCCCGCGCGAACAACGCGCACAAACTTTTAAAAACCGTTCGGAAAATTTGTCGTCTTTACTGCGTTCAAAGGCGAGCAGGTCCTTAATTTTTCCATATCCGGCCTGTTCAATTAACTCCATATAATAAGGATAATTATAGGGCATCATAATAGCGGGCATACTGTCAAAGCCGTCGGCCAGCAAGCCGTAAATATGGTTACTGTCCGGATTAGCCGGACCACGCACCGCCGTTACACCCTTGGCACGGAGCCAATCTTCTGCCGCCTGAAAAAGCGCAGCCGCAACATTTCTATCATTGATGACATCAAAAAAGCCGAAAAAACCAATATTTTCGTGATGATATTCGTTATGTTCTTTATTCAAAATGGCGGCAATACGCCCAACGGCTTTTCCGTCTTGGTATGCCATAAACAGAGCGCGCTCGTTCTTCGTCCAAAAGACGTTATTCAAGCGCAATAACTTTTTAGTATCGGCCTTTAACTCCCCCACCCAATACGGGTCATTTTTGTATAATTCAAACGGAAAATTGACAAAAGAGTCCAAGTCCTCGTCCGCTATTTGATGTATTTCCACACGCATATTCCCCTCTCTAAAAAAGAAACCCCGGCCATAGCGACCGGGGTCATACTGGTAACAAACTATTTAATCACACCTACCGCACGGCCTGCTTTTGCAAAAGCATCAATAATTTGGGCAACGTGTTCGTCGGTGTGTGTCGCCATAAGCGTTAAACGCATAAGCGCGTGGCCCGGAGGCACGGCAGGGCTGACCACCGGGTTGGAAAAAATACCCAACTCGTGCAAGGCGCGCCACATTTTAAAGCAGTTTTCGTTGCTGCCGACGTGTACCGGCAAAATCGGTGTGGTGCTGGTGCCCAAATCGTAGCCTAAATCTTCCAAGCCTTTTTTGAGTTTGGCTGTTAAACGGAACAGATTGTCGCGGCGGGAGGTGTCGTTTTCAATCAGTTCCAACGCCTTGGTGATAGAGGCCACACAGGCCGGCGGCAACGCGGCAGAAAAAATCTGGCTGCGGGCATTGTGGCGGATGTAATGAATAATATCCGCATCGCCAACGACAAAACCGCCAACAGTAGCAAAGGTTTTGGAGCAAGTGCCGACCACTAAATCCACTTCGCCGTTTTCCAAGCCGAAATATTCGCAAGTACCGCGGCCCGTTTTACCGATGATACCCGTCGCGTGCGCATCATCCACCATCACACGGGCGCCGTATTTTTTAGCAATTTTGACAATTTCCGGCAACGGACAAATGTCCCCTTCCATACTAAAAACACCGTCCACAATAATCAGTTTGCCGGCCTCGGCAGGCAGTTTGGAAATAACGCGCTCCAAATCGCCCGGTTCGTTATGTTTAAAACGCACCATTTCGCCGTCAGAAAGTTTAATACCGTCCAAAATACTGGCGTGGTCTAATTTATCCACAATCGCGTAGTCGCCCTTTTTAACGAGGCACGACACGACCCCCAAATTCATCTGATATCCGGTAGAAAAGATAAGCCCGGCTTCTTTACGTTTAAATTTAGCAATGCGCTCTTCCAACGCATCTGCGGCTTTGGTGTTGCCGTTTAAAAAGCGGGAGCCGGCACAACCGGTACCGTATTTTAAAGCGGCTTCGGCGGCGGCTTTTTTCATTTCGGGGTCATCTGCCAAGCCTAAATAGTTGTTGGAACCGGCCATAATGTATTTTTTGCCGCCCAACACCACCTCCGGCCCTTGCGCAGATTCAATCGGCTGAAAATAGCCGTAAATGCCCAAGCGCATAGCCAGTTTGGCGTCTTTGTAGTTTTTGCATTTCTCAAAAATATCAGACATATTTTATCCTCTTGACACAACAACCGCGCCGCAGCCCGCAAGCCGCAAAGCGGTTTATTTACTTACCTTTTTAATAATATTAGTAGTGGAACGACCTTTAAGCAAAGGGAAACGCACCACTTTCTTTGCAAATTCACGGCCGACAATTTCGTCGGTCTTATAGTCTCCGCCCTTTACCAACACATCCGGACGAACGATTTTAATTAGATTATACGGTGTGTCTTCTTCAAAAATACTGACGGCGGATACGCTTTCCAATCCCGCCAATACCAAGGCTCTGTCGGCCTGGGTGTTTACCGGACGGGTTGGCCCTTTTAAGCGGCGCACGGAAGCATCGCTGTTGAGCCCAACCACCAGCACATCACCCTTGGAGCGGGAAAACTCCAACACGCTGACGTGCCCGGCGTGCAAAATATCAAAACAACCGTTCGTAAAAACGATTTTTTTGCCTTCCGCACGGGCGGCCTCTACAAATTTTTTAAGCGCGCGCGGGCCTAAGATTTTATTTTTTGCCTTCACCTTGTGCCTTCTCCTGCGCCATCATCCGTTCAATAAGGCCCGTATCCATATTACCTTTTATAAAGTCCGGGTTATTGACGATTTTTTGGTGGAACGGAATCGTGGTTTTTACACCGTCAATCAAAAATTCGCCCAAGCAACGGCGGCAACGCGCGAGCAAGTGTTCGCGGTCCGGCGCGGTAACAATCAGTTTGGCAATCAAACTGTCGTAATAACTGGGAATGGTGTAACCCGTGTACATATGGCTGTCCACGCGCACACCCAACCCGCCCGAAGGAATCCACTCGGTAATAGTGCCGGGGCACGGCGTAAAATTATGTTCGCTGTCTTCGGCGTTAATGCGGTGCTCAATCGCGTGGCATTTGATAACCGCCGCGTCCTTTTGCGTAAGGTAGAGCGGTTCCCCCTGCGCAATCTGCAACTGCATTTTGACGAGGTCCTGCCCGCAGACGGATTCCGTTACTGGGTGTTCCACCTGCAAACGGGTGTTTACTTCCATAAAATAAAATTCTTTATTTTGAGCCATCAAAAACTCTACCGTACCGACACCGCGGTATTCGGCCGCTTTTACCAATTTGCAAGCGGCCTCTTGGAGTTTTTGGCGGGTTACCGCGTCCACAAACGGGGACGGAGATTCTTCCACCAGTTTCTGGTGGCGGCGCTGCATACTGCAATCACGCTCCGCAAACGCCACAACGTTCCCATAGTTATCGGCGGCTACCTGCACTTCAATATGGCGCGGGTTCAAAACGAGTTTTTCAAAATATACGCGGTCATCACCAAAGTTGGCGCGGGCTTCACCCTGCGCGGTTTCCATCATCAGTTCCAAATCTTCTTCTTTTAGGCACGCGCGCATACCTTTGCCGCCGCCGCCCAAAGAGGCCTTAATCATAATCGGGAAGCCGATTTTGCGGGCTACTTCGCGGAAATTTTTACCTACAATGCCGTCTGAGCCGGGAGTAATCGGCACTCCGGCGCGCACGGCAATTTCACGCGCGGTAGATTTAACACCCAACATTTCAATAGCGTGCGCGGTCGGCCCGATGAACGTCATACCGGCCTTGGTAACAGCCGTGGCAAAATCCGCATTTTCAGACAGAAAGCCATACCCGGGGTGAACAGCATCTGCCCCGGTAATTTTACCCGCGGTAACAATAGCATCTATATTTAAATAACTTAAAGGGGAGGGGGCAGCACCGATACAAACGGCTTCGTCAGCCATACGGACGTGCAGACAGTTGCGGTCGGCTTCCGAATAAATAGCCACGGACTTAATGCCCATTTCTTTTAAGGTACGGATAACGCGCAGCGCAATTTCGCCACGGTTAGCAATCAAGACTTTTTTAAAGGGAGTAATTTTAATGTTAGCAGACATGGGTTATGCTCCTATTTGGCTGCCTGCTCAATAAAAAATAACGGCAAACCAAATTCCACGGGAGCACCGTCTTTGGCGGTTACTATACGCAATTTTCCGGACACAGGGGCCGTTACTTTATGCTTGTGGGAAACGGTTTCCACCACGCCCAAGGAATCGCCTTCTTTTACAGTTTGGCCCTCTTTCAGTGCCAAGTTTTTGCCTTTTTCAGCCGCGTGATAAATACCGACAGCCGGAGAAGTTACCGCCGTAAGCGAGCATTCAAAATGCGCAGGCTCCGGCAAGGCTTCTTGGGTTTTAACTTCAATACAATCGCCGTCTTTTTCGTAGCAAAATTCGGCTAAATCGGTGGTTTTGAGCCAATCGGTAATTTCCGTAATGAGTTTGGTGTCCATAATGTCCTCAATATATAAATAAAATACGTTTAGTTTATTCTACCATTTTTATAAACCGAACAACACGCTTTTATAACCTTTTTTTCACCTTGGGCGATGCCACGCAAAATGATACGGTAAAAATATGAAAAATATTTACAGAACTTTTTTACCGCTCTTATTCTGGCTTTTGCTCTGCCAGTTGCCCGCCTTGCCCGGCGGATATATCGTGAGGCAAAATTTGGTTTGGTATCACGGGATTGCCAAACCGCCGTTTGTGCCGCCGGATATCGTTTTTGGAATGGTGTGGAGTATTCTTTATCTGTTTTTGGGAATAAGTGCCTTTCTCCTTTTCCGCAAAGGCTTACAAAAACATAAGAAAACAGCCATTTTATTTATTATCCAACTGGCTCTTAATATGTGGTGGACACCTGTTTTCTTCGGCCTGCACGAATT
Organism: Candidatus Avelusimicrobium fimicolum; assembly: GCF_021632165.1. NCBI lineage: Bacteria > Pseudomonadati > Elusimicrobiota > Elusimicrobia > Elusimicrobiales > Elusimicrobiaceae > Candidatus Avelusimicrobium > Candidatus Avelusimicrobium fimicolum. Next base: position 27,456 of record NZ_JAJWTS010000006.1, on the reverse strand, counting down.
GACACCGGCCCTGCTGTTGCTAGTGGTAATGTTAGCAGAAACATTTTGGCTATGGAAGGAAGCCCGTTTAAAAAATGGTTTAGCCGCACTTTTGTTGGTTCCTTATGCAGGCTGGTTAGGATTTGCTTGTTATTTAAATTTTGGTTTTTGGTTGCTTAACTAGCAAAAAGCCCCGGGTATCCAAACCGGGGCTTTTGCAAAAAGAATAAACGCATTAGCGTTTGCGGTAATGGCGCACCAAATCAAGGCCTACCTTCATTACCTTGTAAAAGGTTGAATCCAAAAGTGTGGAAACATTGTCAATTAAATCAAACGCACTTTTGGTTTTATCTACATTTTCAGCAGCAGAAACCGCCAAATATTCTACGGCTTCGGCTGTGCGGGTAATTTGCAAAAATGTCCGCACCGCAAAAACGACCAACACCACAAAGGCAACTACCGCTACAAGCACACACCATTGGTAAAAGTCCATATAATTCCCCCCTTTTTCCTTTTTCTTTATTAAAACTTTTTGCCCGGCGTTCGTCAAGTCCCGCCAAAAAGACTAAAAAACAAGCAAGAAAACCGCGCCGTTTTCCCTTATTTTTTAGGAGTTATCTAATTTATTATTGACAAAGCACCCGCTTATTAGTAATAATTACTATTAACAAGCCTGGCTGCCAGCCTGCCAAGGACAAGGCAAAAGAGCGTTTTTTCCGTCGGAGGGCTTCATTTTTAGGCTTGTGGCAAAATCGGTTTTAAGACGAGATTTGCATTTTTAGTCCGTTTTTGCCAAAATTTTAAAAGTCGTTAGTTTATTTAGCGGCGAATTATTCTACCAGGATTACACTATTATGGAAAACTCCGAAGTTATTACCCGTATCGTAAAAAGAGATGGTACGACACAGCATTTTGACTCTAAAAAGATTACCCGCGCCATTACCAAGGCCGCCGAGGCAACCGGCGAATTTGACGCCGAAACCGCCAAAAAATTAACGATTCGCGCCATTAACATTATCCAACAACTTTATTCCGACACCGTTCCCAATGTGGAAAATGTACAGGATATTGTGGAAGATGTGCTTTTAACATCAAATTATCATAAAACAGCCAAAGCCTATATTCTGTACCGCGACCAGCACGCCCGTATGCGTGAAATTTCTTCCAAATTTAACGTAGATTTGGTGGACCAGTATTTGCAAAAGATTGACTGGCAGGTAAACGAAAACAGCAATATGGGCTACTCCTTGCAGGGGTTAAACAACTACATTTCCTCCGAAATCAGCAAGGTCTATTGGCTCAATAAAATCTATCCCGAAAATGTCCGCCGTATGCACAGCGAGGGTGATTTTCACTTGCACGATTTAGGATTGTTGGGTGCTTACTGCGTCGGTTGGGACTTGCAAGACCTGCTTTTAAGCGGTTTTACGGGCGTAGTCGGCAAGGCTGAAAGTAAACCTGCCAAGCACTTGCGCACCGCATTAGGCCAAGTAGTAAACTTCTTTTACACCTTGCAAGGCGAAAGTGCGGGGGCGCAGGCTTTCAGCAACTTTGATACCTTGCTCGCGCCGTTTATCTATTACGATAAACTTTCTTACAATGATGTAAAACAAGCCTTACAAGAATTTTTGTTTAACGTAAACGTGCCCACCCGTGTCGGGTTCCAAACACCGTTTACCAACTTAACGTTGGACTTAACCGTACCGTCCTACTACAAGGACCAGCCGGTTATTATCGGCGGTAAATTGCAGGATAAAACTTACGGCGAATTCCAAGCGGAAATGGATATGTTGAACCGCGCGTTCTGCGAAGTAATGCTCGCGGGTGATGCCAAAGGCCGCGTGTTTACGTTCCCGATTCCGACGTATAACATTACCAAAGATTTTGATTGGGACAACCCCAAACTTACCCCTCTGTGGGAAATGACAGCCAAATATGGTATCCCGTACTTTGCCAACTTTATCAATTCCGATATGAACCCCGAAGATGCGCGTTCTATGTGCTGCCGCTTACGCATTGATAACCGCGAACTGCGCAAACGCGGCGGCGGGCTCTTTGGTTCTGCCCCGTTGACCGGTTCTATCGGCGTCGTAACCATCAACTTGCCCCGGCTGGGTTATTTGGCCAAAGACGAAAAAGACTTTTTCGCCCTCTTAAAAGACCGTATGGAAGTAGCCAAAACCAGTTTGGAAATCAAACGCAAAATTATTGAGCGCTTTACGAAAGGAAATCTCTATCCGTATATGAGTTTCTATCTGCGCTCGGTTCGCCAACGCTTTGGCGAATTTTGGAAGAATCACTTTTCCACCATCGGGCTTGTCGGCTTAAATGATGCGGCCGTCAACCTGTTGGGCGAAGATATCGGCACCGAAAAAGGCAAAAAATTTGCCGAGGACGTGCTGACCTATATGCGCGAAACGCTTGTAAAATTCCAGGAAGAAACCGGCAACAATTATAACTTGGAAGCCACCCCGGCGGAAGGGACCTCCTACCGTTTGGCTAAACTGGATAAAGAGCGCTACCCCGAAATCATCTGTGCCGACGAAGAATTGTATAAGCAAGGCCACCAGCCTTTCTACACCAACTCTTCGCAGTTGCCCGTCAACTATACGGATGATGTGTTTGAAATGTTGGACTTGCAAAGCACTATCCAATCCAAATACACCGGCGGCACGGTTCAGCATATTTTTACAGGGGAAAAGATTAAAGACTTGGAAGCGATGAAGAAATTCATCAAAACCGTCTGCGAAAAATACACCTTGCCGTATTTTTCCATTACCCCTACGTTCAGCGTCTGCCCCAAGTGCGGCTACATTGAAGGCGAACACTTTGAATGTCCCAAATGCAAAGCCGAACGGATGCAGGAACTGGAACACAAAATTAAACTGTTGGAAGAACAGTTATACAGCAAATAGATCTGTAAGATATTACCTTTTTTGGGTTACTTTGCCCGTCAAAGATAACCCAAAAAAGCGGTTGCGGCCGGCGCTGTAAAGTGCCATAATAAAAGTAACGGGTTTTCACGGGCCCGTTCCCGTCAACATAGGTTATTAATCGTCAGGAGACACACAATGACTGCACAGGAAAGACAAGTAGTTGAAAACAAAATCTCGGAACTTAAAAAAGAATTGAACGACGTTCACGGTTCCAAATGCGAAGTTTATTCCAGAGTGGTAGGCTATCTGCGCCCCGTACAAAACTGGAACAAAGGCAAAAAAGAAGAATTTGCAATGAGAAAAACGATGCACGTCGGTTGCTCTTGCGGCTGTGATAAATAATTTTTTGCTTTGAACGCAACGGATTCGGTATGAAGATAGGCGGATTATTAAAATTTACATTGATTGACTTTCCCGGACGGCCAGCCGCGGTAGTTTTTACACAAGGGTGTAACTTTCGTTGCCGCTACTGCCATAACCCGGAACTGGTCTATCCGCATATGTTTGCCGAACCCGTTGCCGAAGAAGAAATAGACGCCTTTTTAAAGCGCCGCCAAGGCACCTTGGAAGGAATTGTGGTATCCGGCGGGGAACCTACCCTGCACGAAGATTTACCGCAGTTTCTAGCCAAATTAAAAGGGATGGGCTATGCCACCAAGTTGGACACCAATGGTACCCGCCCGGAAGTGCTAAAACAATTAATTCAAGGCAAACTGTTGGATTTTATTGCTATGGATTTAAAGGCTCCGCTAGAAAAATATTCACTCATCACGGGAGTGGATTTTAATCCGGCGGTGTTGCGCGAATCTATGAAATTAATTGTGGAAAGCGGACTTGGGTACGAATTCCGTACTACCTATGACAAGGAAGTGCTGACCGATACAGACATTGCGGCCATCACACAACTGACTGACGGCAAGCACTACCGCGTACAGGAGTGTCTGCCAGTAGCCAAAGAAAAGGCCGCCTTAAAAGTTTTGCATACCGAGTTATAGAATTATTTCTATTACAAAAAACGCGCTTTCGGGCGCGTTTTTTTATGGTTTTTTAGGGGTTTTATCCGCAATAATTTCCCCATTTTTCTAACCTGTCTGGCTACAAAAAACCGCCTGGAACAGTTATTGTTCCAAGCGGTTTCTATGAAAAGTCTATTTATTAGCGGGCAAAGCGGACCAAATTGTCGCGGAAATCAAACAAATCGTCCTGTACCGGGCCTTGTAAGGTAATGGCATACTCGTTGATGATATCCAACGGTTTTACCGTACCCCAAGACGTTTTAATGGGCTTTACAAACTCCTTCGCCATTGCCGGCCCCAACTGCGGGTTCTTTTGCAACTGGGCATTAAATTCGTCCATTGGGTTCATCATACTCTGCAAAATCCAGTTTGCGTTAAGTTTCTTGGTGTTGCTTACAAACTTACGAAACGCCACCACCGATTCGGCATACGCTTTCGGCAATTTGTTATTTACCGTCACCACATCATATGTATTTAAAGCGTTTACCAAAGCGGTATAGAACGCATCAAATTTCACTTGTTCGCTTTGGGGCAAGTTAATCGTTTCCATACGCAAGTAACTTTCAAGCGTTAAGAAATAAGAACCGTTGGCAATCGCCACCGGGCGGTTAATGAATTTAGCAACCTGCGCCGCGGCTTCCGGCGATTTGGTTTGCAGTTTCATAAAGGTTACACGAACTTCATCCATTACCTGAAAGATGTAGTTAAAATCGTGGTATTGTCTGCCTTTAACCGCCTGGGCAAAAGTGTCATAGGCTTCCAGCACGCGGGTCGCTTCGCCAATAGAGGCAGGGGCCTGGGTCGCAATAGTTGCGGCAATCGCCTTGCTTAGTTGCGAATCCAGCGCACCGTTTTTCTCAATTCTCTTTTGAGCAAAAGCACCCGTCGTCAACAACAGGGCAAGCGCCACAGCAAAAAATCTTTTCATAGTTTTCTCTCCTTTTTTTAAGTAACCTTCTTATTATTAGTTTAAAATAATACAACCTTTTTTACCAGGGTCTTTGGACCTAGACCCAAGGGGCAAAAGGTCCTAGTATTTAAATTGGCCCTTTTCATATACCGTAACCAAAGAACCGTCCTTTAAGCGGGCGGTAACCTTTTTGTCTTCGGTGTTGATTAAGTCCCAATGCAGGGAAGAATCATTAAAGCCCAGTTTATCTTTTTCGGCCTTAGTCAGTTTATCTTGCGGGCCGGTGTAGGTATCTGCATAACTGGCTCCGACGGCAACGTGGCAATTACCGTATTTGCCGCCAAAGTTTTCATCATACAAGATATCTGCCATAAACTTGGTAATTTTGGAAAAGCGTCTGTCTGTCAACGAAAACTCGCCGATTTGCGCCGCGCCTTTATCCATAGCCAGCATTTTGCGCACAAAAGCCGCGCCTTGCTCCGCATCTGCCTTGACGGCGCGCCCTTCCTTAAATTCCAAGCGCACCCCTTTTACATAATTACCACTCCGGTAAGAGGACAAATCGGCAAAATACACTCCGCGCGTACCGCGCCAATCGGGTGATGTAAAAATTTCAAAAGACGGGATATTGCACCCTCCGCCTGCTACAAAGCGGCGTTTTTCGCCCAAAAGCACTTCAAAATCCATTGATTTAGACTCAATATGCAAGGTACGAATCGGCAAGTTGGAAAGCCAATCGCCAATTTCGGTAACGGCTTGGGTTACCTCTTGCCATTTTGTAACAGGGTCCTTTTCGTTTAAAAAACAGGCACGGGCAATTTGCGCGGCATATTCCTTGCCGGAAAGTCCCGCGCGCTTGGCAAGTTCTGCCGTCGGATAATTGCACAACGTCCACGCAAAGGCCCCCTTTTGCTCACGCACGTCTAAAATTTCGCGCAGGGGTTTATGCGCCACCGCACTTTTGGCAATGCGCGAAGGGTCCACTTTTTTTAAGTGAGTTAAATCCTCCGGCGCGCGCAAGGAAATCAAGCCGTTAATGCCACCCTGAAATTCTTTTTCGCCCGGGGCCAAAAAGGCCAGTTGTTTGTCATCGGCCAAAGAGTAGAAATTTTTAGAAAAATTTTCCGGCGCGTTCCAACGCAACACAACGTGGTAGCGTTTTTCCAATAATTTGGTATAAATTTGCTCTGCCAGGGGCCGAGCGGAAAAATCACTACGCAAAAGCACCGTATCATACGGTTTAAATTTTCCGTTTTTGCGGGCTGATTCCATCGCCCATATCATTACATCGGCATATTTTTCGTTTTGCTTCTTGGTAAAAAACATTTTATGTTTCCCCCTATCTTATATTAATGTTATAATACAAAATATAATATCCCGAGTAAAAAAATGAAAAAATTATTACTTTTTATCTTTGCTTTTTTCTGTTTCTGCCCCGCGTGGGCGGACGTATCTCCCAAGCCGGAAATGGAATTTTCGTTCATCTACGAAACCGTCACCAAACCGGCCATTGACCCCTTGCACAGCGAGCAAATCCAATGTGAGGATAACCAATGTCTTTCTGCCAAACCGCTGGGCTCCTACGGCTTGCAAAAATTACGCTGTACGGAAAACACTTGTTTTTCTATTGCGTACGATTACGAGCCTTTCCAAAAGTTGGTTATTGCGTTTGCAGACGGCTCCAAACGCGAAAGCCAGGTGTTTGCCGCGCCGGACACCTTGCGGGCACATTTTAACGTAAAAGTTGGCGCGGATACGCTAGACGTTACCCCTGCGGGTTTGGCGGAAAATGTCGGCCCTTGGGCGCGCCGGGATGCGTGGACCTCACTCGCCGTTATTTTAATTTTGGAACTCTTGGCTGCGGCGGCTTTTTTAAACTATACGCAAAAGAGTTTCACTATTTTGTATAGTGTGGGGTTAGCAAATTTGCTTACAACGGCAGCCTCGTGGATTTTGCTGGTGCGGTATGTAAAGGAAACGGCGCTTTTGTGGATTTTCTGCCTGCTGGCCGAAACGCTCATCATCCGCCTAATGAACCGCCGAAAAATATCACTGCACGATGCGTTTATGTTAAGTTTAACAACAAATGTAACCAGTTATTCGCTGGGGCTGATGATATCCTTTGTGATAGCACCATTACTCTTTTAAAAATTCCCCCCGCCCGGTGCGGGGTTTTTACGGGCAAATAAAGGAAAGCCGTTGGTGCGCTTCCCTGTATAACCCTTCTAAAATAATATATATAGTTGATAGAAAGAACAGAAAAAATTCTCGGAATAGATTGCCACAATATACCCAAATGTTTTATAATACTGATAAATTGTTAGTAGTTGGAGAAATGTAATTTGCAAAATAAGCCTTAAACGCGGCTTATATATAATTTTATTCTGTTTTTGGAACCGTATGTAGAATACGGTGCGCTATTGGGATACCAACGGCACATGAACACTCCAAAAACAGCCGATTTAGACAGAGTACGCTCGAACTGATCCCTTGGGTGTACTCTGTCGAGTGCTTCCTGCCATATTTTATATATGGCGGGGGCCACGGCTGTTATTATTTGGGTTAGTGTTCATGGCTCAAATATAACAGCCGTTTTTATTTGCCTACTTTTGATTCTTGTTATAGTTGAGCCTGAAAAATAATAAGGAGATAATATCATGGCATTAATTAAATGTAAAGAATGCGGAAAAGAATATTCTGATATGGCTGAGGTTTGCCCTAATTGCGGGTACAGCGAGAAAAACGCGCAAGAAAAGACCTGTCTTAAACCGCCTATGGAACGAAAAAGTAAATATAAAGCGGCCGTAATAGCTGTTTTATTTTTTTATGTAGGAGCGCATGAGTTTTATTTGGGAAAGATTGGTAATGGCATCGCTTGGATAGGTTTTTTCCTGTTGTTTGGTTGGTGGGTACCTGGTTTTCTAGCTCTTATGGCAGGGATAGCATTTTTTGAAGGCTTATGGTTAATACTTATGAACCAAGAAAAATTTGATTATACCTATAACTGTATTAAAAAATAACAGGAGAAATTATGAAAAAAATTCTTAAAATCACATTATTATTAATCATTGCGTGTTTTATTGCCGCTTGCGGCGCATCCAAAGAGGAAAAATTGCTAGATCTGGCCGCCAAGATAGAATACAATAAACCGCTCATTATTGAATCTGTCAGAAAACATCAAGTTGACAGCACAATGGTGGATTCTGGGATCAAACGGGACGAAGAAATAAAAATCAGTACATTGGCGGAAAGTTTTTATCTGCTTAGACGAAACGTTACGACTATATGTTTTATGAAAGAGCCTGCTTATAGGGCGCAGGCGTGTGCACTAGTGGACTTTGATTTACGTACCAACAGTTCAGATAACAATGTATGGGTTGTTGACGTAGTATTACAAGGCCCTGGCGTCTCTGGCGACGCGTTTGAGTCCTTTAAAATACTAAAAGATAAAAAACGTATTATGGCCAGAGATGAACAAGCATGTCTGGCTTTAAATTCTAAATTAGCAAAACTGTTGATTGAGAAAAATAAAACGGAACCCGTTAATTGGGAAAAACAATGTTCTTTTCCCTTTAAGTTTGTTAAAGGAGTTAAATAAAAATGCATATCAAACATAAGTTCTTGCCGAGGCAGTTAAACCCGGAGACGGAAATTTTGATTGTTGGGACATTTAATCCGGGTATCAATGAGACTCGCGCTAACTTCTTTTACAGCCGGGGACATACCAGTTTTTGGGAATTAATGTCGGCCATTTTTGGGGAGAAATGTTTAAGATACAGCGAGAAACAAGAAAAAGAAGATTTCATAAAACGGCATAAAATAGATTTTGCCGATTTAATTGAGGAAATTGATATAGCTACGCAAGATCTTTCCTCTTATGACGATCTAACCCTTGATGAGAATTGGAATGTGGTAAAATGCAAAAATCTTCCGCAGGAAATTTCTCATTTGAATAAACTAAAAAAAGTTTGTTTTACACGAAAAACATTTCAGCACATTCCCAACATTCGCAAAAAGGTGGAGGAACTGGAACTCTGGTGTAAAAACAAGGGAATTGAATTTAGTTGTCTAACCACTCCCGCAAACTATGGGAAGGTGGATGCCGAGACGCGATTTAACGAATGGAAAAACTTTTTTCAGGAGATAAAATAATATGAAAAAAATGTTTATTTTATGTGTACTCATCAGTACGTTATGCGCCTGCAACACTATGCAAGGACTACGAGTACATAACGAAGCCCATGTGGGAAAGCAGCAAATTAACGGCGGGCTATATTACAACGACCGGCAGGCCATTGGCCACGATGCCCAAGTGAAACATAAGGTAATAGATAACACCCACGCCCAGATTGAAATTCCTGTACATTATCAGGAAACAATGGCTGCACTTCCCAAGCAACTGCCCGGTAGTTTAAAAGAAGCGCTAAAAGAATATGATTTACAATCCGTTGGCAAATGCACCTATCCCGGCTCTTTAACAAAACAGGCTCTCACGTTGGATTTGAATTATAAACAAATAGAGGGTGGGGAAGAATTGCTATTATTGTCCCTTTTTATATGGCCGTTGCCGCTGACCGCACCTGTTTATATTTACAACTATACCGGGATAGAGTTGAAGGAACAAGGGGAGTTCTCCATCGCAAATCCTTTTGAATCCCTTAATAAGAAAAATTTGGGCGTTCAGATAAGTTATGAAGCGGAACCAAAAGAAATGGTTTTGTCTTGTGACAGAAAATCCTGCGCAGTGCAAGACAAACAAGGAAATCCAGTAAATAAAATCAGTATCATCAAAAAAATGTCGGTTAATCAAAAAAGAATTAAACAATTACTGGACGCAGAAGTTGCCGCAGCCGCCAAAAGAAAACGCCAAAAAGAGGAGCAAGCCAAAGAAGAGGCCAGAATGCGGAAGCAAAGCGACAGAATTTGCCCCCAATTATATGATGAATGGTGGGGTAGTGGCAATTTGCAATACCGCAAAAGCGATGTAATTGCCAGATATCGTTGGGCTCAGCAATGGCAGGAATATAACTGCAACTCTTGGTTACAAAGAGTAATAGGAGGTTATTAAGTTTTTAAAATTAAGTTTTTTTGGCATACCAATTAAACTCCCCGGGCTTACGCCCGGGGTTTTTAGGGGTTAAAAGTAAAATCCCTACGCAGGCAAAGCAGTTTGCCTGCTTCCCCGTATAAAACGAAAATGCCACCTGAACGGTGGCTTCTAAATCTTTTACCGGGAAAAGATACTTCCCTACGGTCTTTTCCCTGACGGAAAAAGCCTCCGGGCCGGGCCTCGCGGTTTTCGCCTTGCGCGCCGTGGTACCTTTTGCGCGCAAACTCAAACATCGCTCCGGCCTTCAAGTCCCTACGCGCACCAAGCAGTTGGTGCGCTTCCCCGTATAAAATGAAAATGCCACCTAAACGGTGGCTTCTAACTCTTTACCGGGGAAGGGACTTGAACCCTTAAGCCCGTGCGGGCAATAGTTTTTGAGACTATCCTGTATACCAATTCCAGCACCCCGGCATAAATCTTATATATTTATTTTAGCAAATTTATTTAAAAAAGAAAATATTTCTTTTTAGTTTTCTCCATTTTCCTTAAAATACCCGGAAAATTATCCTGTTTCGTTTTACTACTTTTGCAGTTGTTCATGCAACAAAATTAAATTTATCCTTGATTTTTCCGATTTATAGAACTATACTGTAAATATATTTACTATTTAAAGGAGAAAAATGAAATGAAAAAGGGTCTGTTGCTTGTACTGACGGCTGTTCTGTGTGCCCCAATGACCTATGCACAAGAGCAAGGCAATGTAGCTTCGGCTTTGTCTAATATATTGACATCCAAAAAAACTGCCAATGAGTTCTTGACTGCGGTAAAAAATGGTAAATTCAATAAAGTAAAACAAATGATTGACAATGCTACTATTACCCAAACTCTGGTAAACGTAAAAGACGATAACGGCAATACCCCAATGATGTGGGCCGCTAAAAAAGGGTATATTGATATTGTCAAACTTTTAGGTAATGCCGGCGCAAGAGTGAATACCATAAATAAAGACAAGTGGACAGCGTTATGCTTTGCGACTTCTAATAACCGGCCCCAAGTGGCTGAATATTTGCTTAAATTAAATGCCAAGGTGAATTTTGCGTGTGGTAAAAATGCCGAAACTCCGCTTTTATTATCTGCGGCAAATGCTGCTAATCCCACAATGATTCGTATTTTGGTCAATCACAAGGCTAATGTAAATGCTACCGATGCTGACCAGGAAACGCCTTTGATGAAAGTGGCCTCTACGAAGCTGATTGATTCTGCCAAAACGTTAATTAAGGCCGGAGCCAAAGTAAATGTAAATACCGAAAATGGAATGTCTCCTACAATGAAAGCCGTTTTTGCGGATAATTTGCCTATGGTTAAATTCTTAATTGAAAACGGCGGTGAGGCCAATGCCATTATGAGCGATGGGGTGTTTGTTTATGCTTTGGATGTAGCCCAAGCAAACAGTTCTGATAAAATGGTGCAATACTTAAAGAGCAAAGGTTACACTAAGCCGGACCATCCGGTTGAATATTAAGTTTTAAAAACCCGCCTAACGGCGGGTTTTTTTATAAATACTGCTCACAATACACCTCGGGCGCAAGCCCGGGGTGTTGCATCTAATTTCTCCCAACTTTTCCATTTATATTACAAAAATAAACTGTTTTTCCCACTAACTGCTTTGGAGTATTTTCATCGCGTGTATGAACTTGTTAAAATATATTTATGAAACATTTGTTGCTTCTCGCTTTGCTCTTATTTTCTGTTTCATTATATGCTCAAATTTACCGTGCCGAACAGGGTACACCTGTTAATTTTTCCCGTTTAGAAATTTCCGTCGGTATGGGATTGACCTCCTCTTCTTTACAAGACCCGTCCGGCGACACCATCATCCACGATAAAAACTTTACAGATTTCCGCCTATTATACGCTCTTTCTTCTCGCTTTGCCATAGGCCCGGCGATTTATTTTAGCAAGAAGCAGGCCAACCGGCCGCTTATTTCCTCGTACAAAACCCGCCGCTTGGGCCTACTGGGCAAATTCAATTTATCGCCTAATACTACTCCGCGCTCGTATGCGGTAGCAGAAGCCGGCGCAATGAAAAGGTCTCTTTCTTATTTGCGGTCGTTGGAAGATTCTTCCACAAGCCCCTATTTAATGTTCGGGTTGGGAACAGAGGTTGATATTTACAGCGGTTTTTTCTTGGGATTAGAAGGACAAGTATCTTATTTTTTTAAAGACAAACTAGGGCCTTTCTTTCAGTTAAACTCCCCGTGGGAAGCCTCTTTTACACTCCGTACCGGATTTCACTTTTAGCCATTAAAAAACACCCTTTCGGGTGCTTTTTAAATTCATACTACAAGAGAAATTTCATTTTACGTCTAACTGCCCTCGGTTTTATTCCTAATAAAAGATTGGGAGTTTTCAAAATAAAAAGCCCTAATTCTAGGTGTTAGCGCGGAGGTATCCGACCGAGCAAACAACAAAGGAGCAGGGCTTTTTAGTAAGAAAACTGGCGGAGAGGGAGAGATTCGAACTCTCGATACGGTTTCCCGTATGCAGTCTTTCCAGGACTGTGCCTTAAACCGCTCGGCCACCTCTCCAAAATCGGTGTGCGGTCTGATGACTACCTGTTTATTATAGCAAAAAAAGAAGCAGAAGGAAAAGATTTCGTTGAAATTAGCGTTTAAATGTACGCACTTGGAAGCCCAACACCCGCCCGATAAGCATTAGCGGCACCACCACTAACAGGCTAAATGCCGCCACGAGAAGCGTCATTATAAACCCGAGTGCCAATACTAAAATACCGCCGAAAATTCCTCCGTTATCGCCTTTTCGGCGGGCGGAGTCCTTGGGGGTATGTTCTCCCCCAATGGGGTTGCCGTTTTCGTCCAAAATTTCCGGCTCTATAATTTCTTCCGTGCGGACCAGGTCTTTATTTTCCATACTTATATTATGGCATAATCGGGGCCATTTGCACAGCCCGCCAACCAAATTTTAGTTACACCCGCAGGCACGGGTACGGCTATTTCCGTGCCAATGGTAATCTGGATGAGTAATACAATGAAGGAAGCCGACCATATTGATTACGCGTGCCTGAAAAAGAAAGCCGCAGAAGGGAAATTCTCGCACGATAATATATCCCACTCGCTTTTAACATTAATGGAATCGCAAAGCAAAGTGTACGACCCCAAATTAGACATTTTTGATTCGTGCCGCACCTTACCGCTTCCGCAAGAACAAAAATAATTTACCCCCGGGACAGTCCCCGGGGTTTTTTATGCCGTGCCGTGAGGCGGCATAATTGGTAAAATATATATAGGTTACGCGTGAAGTCACATCACGCAAATTCAAAAAACCGAGGAAGAATTTATGTTACCCAAAGCGTATGAACCGCAAGAAGTAGAACAAAAACTGGCCGACAAATGGCAAAATGCCAAATTATTTGCCGCTAAAAATGATAAAACTAAAAAACCTTTTGTTATTGTTATCCCGCCGCCTAACATTACGGGGGCTCTCCATATGGGACACGCCTCAACCAATACTTTACAAGATGTTTTAATCCGCGCCCACCGTATGTTTGGCGAGGACGCCTATTGGGTACCGGGTACGGACCACGGCGGCATTGCCACGCAAAACGTCATTGAAAAGAAACTAGCCAAAGAACAACACAAATCCCGCCACGACCTGGGCCGTGAAGCCTTTGTGCAAACCGTTTGGGATTGGTATAAGGAATGCGGCAACGCTATTTTTAACCAGTTCCGCAAAATGGGTTGGGCGTTGGATTTGTCCGATATCCGCTTTACTATGGACGAAAAACGCGCGCAAGCCGTTTACGAGTGTTTCCGCCAATGGTGGGAAAAGAAATATATTTACCGGGGCAAACGCTTAATCAACTGGTGCGTGCGCTGCTCTACTGCGCTTTCCGATATTGAAGTGGAACACGAACAGCACGCGGGAAAATTGTGGTACTTGCGCTATAAAGGCGAAGACGGTTCCGACGGTATTATTATTGCTACCACGCGCCCGGAAACCATTTATGCTGATGCTGCCATTGCCGTCAACCCCAAAGACGAACGCTATAAAGATATGGTGGGCAAAAAAGTAATTATCCCGCTTGCCAACCGTGCTATTCCGATTATTGCTGATGAAGCCGTAGAACTCGGCTTCGGTACCGGTGCTTTAAAAATTACCCCGGCGCACGATGCCACCGACTACGAAGTCGGCCAGCGCCACAATCTGCCCATTATGACCGTTATCAACGATAAAGGCAAAATGATTAACTGCCCCGAAAAATATTTGGGCATGGACCGCGAACTCTGCCGAAAAGAAACGGTAAAAGATTTGGAAGAAGCGGGGCTTCTCGTAAAAGAAGAAAAATATAACAATGCCGTTTCCACTTGCTACCGCTGCCATAGCCCTATTGAGCCTTTTATGAGCGAACAATGGTTTGTAAAAATGGATAAATTGGCTGCCCCGGCTATTAAAGCCGCGGAATCGGGCGAATTGCAATTTCACCCGGCCAGTTGGAAAAACCCGTTTTTGGGCTGGCTTAAAAACATACAGGATTGGTGCATTTCCCGTCAAATCTGGTGGGGCCACCGTATTCCGGTGTGGTATTGCCGCCATTGCAGCGAAAAAGGCCTTACTTTTGCCACCGACCAACAAGGCCACGAACAATTAACCAAGGTATCGTTTGAAGACGGTGCAAAACCGATTGTTTCCTTCAAAAAGCCCGAAAAATGCCCCATTTGCGGCGGCCACGATTTGGTGCAGGACCCCGACGTGTTAGACACTTGGTTCTCCTCTGCCTTGTGGCCGATGTCGGTATTCGGCTGGCCGGAAAAAACGCCCGAAATGGAGCACTTTTATCCCACCAGCGTAATGGTAACCGGATACGAAATTTTGTATCTGTGGGTGGCCCGTATGGTAATGACCGGGCTTGATTTTACGGGCAAATTGCCCTTTAAAGACGTGTATTTGAACGGGATTATCCGCGACAAACGCGGCAAAAAAATGTCCAAATCCCTGGGCAATGTAATTGACCCCTTGGATATGACCGCCAAATACGGCACGGACGCGGTGCGCTTCTCGCTCTTAATGCAGGCCGTTCCCAGCAAAGATATTCCTTATTCCGAAGAAAGCATTACAGGCGCACGCAACTTCTGCAACAAGATTTACAACGCCTCCCGCTTTATCTTAATGAATATGGAAGGCTTAACAGGCCCGCTCAAAATGCCGGCGCACGTTACGGAATTGGCCGACCAATGGATTTTGGACCGCTATACCAATGCTATCAAAACCGCCCGCGAAGGCATTGAAAAATACAACCTCGCGTTGACCGCAAATACCCTTTACCACTTTTTGTGGGGCGATTTCTGCGATTGGTATGTAGAACTGGCCAAGCAACGCTTCCAAACGGCGGAAAAAGAGCAGGTTATGGCGCTTTGCGTACATATTTTGTACGGCACGTTAAAGGCCTTACACCCGTTAATTCCGTACATCACGGAAGAAATTGCCGCCTCCTTGCGCCCTTATGTCGGCGAAACGGAAGAATTTTTGCTTAACCAGTCCTATCCGGAATTTGACCCGTCCTTGGTAAATACCGAAGCCGTAGCCAAAATGCAGGCCGTGCAAAATGTTACGCGCGAAATCCGCACTATCCGCGCCCAGTTCAATGTGCCGCCGGGCCTCAAAATTGCGGCCGTGTTGTCTGCCAAGAACGAGGCTGATTTGGCTGTTGTAAAGGCCTATGAGGGCTACATTAAATTAATGGCCAAAATTGAAAATTTGGATATCGGCATTAATTTAGCAAAACCCAAACAAACGGCTACTGCGGTGGCGGACAATATTGCCATTTATGTACCGCTTACCGGGTTAATTGACTTTGAAAAGGAAAAGAAACGCTTGGAAAAGGACCTCGCTATTGCCAAGGCAAACATCGCCTCACGCGAAGCGCGCCTCTCCCAAGAAAGTTTCATTAAAAACGCACCCAAAGAACAGGTGGAAAAAACCAAAAACGAACTGGCCGCCGCCCGTCTTACCTTGGCACAGGTTACAGCATCGTTGGAGGATTTGGCCTAATGAACAAACTTTATGGTGCAGTCGCGTGTGTGGCTGCCCTGTGCTTGCCGATTTTTGTGCAGGCACAGGATTTGGAGTGGAAAACCGTAACTAAATACAATAAAGCCGAGTCAAAAAAACAACTGACAGACCGCTTTACCAAGTATGTTACGTTTAACACGCAATCTAACGACCAAACGGATAAAGTGCCCAGTACGCCCGGCCAGGTAAAATTGGCTAAGGCTCTTGCCAAGGAACTCAAAAAATACGGCGCAAAAAACGTAAAGGTAGATGCCCACGCCATTGTTACCGGGGAAATCCCCGCCACCTCAGCAAACTCCTCTGCCGTAGTGGCGTTCCTGGCGCATATGGATACGGCGCTGGAAGTTTCCGGCAAGGACGTCCAACCCCAGGTACATAAAAACTATCAAGGGGGCGATATCGTTATTAATGCCGAAAAAAAATTAGTTATTAATCCAGCCAATTCCCCCCAACTTTCCCGCGCACGCGGGCACGATATTATTACCGCTTCCAGCGGCACCTTGTTGGGTGCAGACGACAAAACGGGTATAGCCGTGATTATGACAATGGTGCAATACCTCTACGACCACCCTGAACTGGAACACGGCCTCATTAAAGTAGCCTTTACGCCGGATGAAGAAGTTGGAATGGGCGCCGGGAAAATGGACGTAGCCGCATTTGGGGCTGATTATGCCTATACGCTGGACGGAAGCGACCTGGGGCAACTGACAGACGAAACCTTTAACGCCAAGTCCTTTACCGCCGTATTTAAAGGATTGCGCGCCGTACACCCCGGCGAAGCAATGAACTCCGCCTTTGCGGATAACCTGTTAATGGCTTCGGATTTTCACACACTCTTGCCGCGCCAAAGCCGCCCGGAAAACACAGCAGGACGCCGCGGTTTTATCTTGGTGGACTCCATTGTTACAAACGGAGACGAAAGCACGGTAAAAGGAATTATCCGCGCCTTTACCGACGAGGAGATGCAAGGCTTTGTAAGCGAAGTTACCCGCGCTTTTAATACCGTTAAAGCAATGAACTACAAAGGCACCGGCTTTGAACTTACGTTTGAAGACCAGTATAAAAATATGAAAACAGTTCTGCCCGCACAAGTAGTAAATTTGGCCGAAACGGCTATGCGCCAAGAGGATATTACACCTCGCCGTATGGCGGCACGCGGCGGAACGGACGGGTCCACCCTCTCGTTTATGGGGTTACCCACGCCGGATATTTTCTCCGGCCAGTATAACCTGCACAGCGAACGGGAATATGCCGATGTGGATGTAATGGAAGCCTCCCTGCGCACGGTGTTGCGGCTTATAACCTTGTGGAATATGCAACCTGTACCTCAAGCAGAAAAATAAAACTTTTAACACCCCGCTCCTGGCGGGGTTTTTATTTGCTCTCTTTGCATCTAATTAAGGTCCCAAGTTTTATTTAGGTCTTTTGGCCCTTGCAGTAAAAGAGGCAGATTCATAAAATAATAGTAATATCACTTAAAGGAGATTTTATGCCAATCAAACAGTTGTTCGCCGTTTTGTCCGTATTTGTTTTCGGCATTTCTTTTGCCAGCCAAGCCTATGCCGCTGTTGCCTGGCCTACCAACAATGCTCCGCGGGAACGCACCTATGTAAAAGATTCCGTACGCAAAAACCTGGGGCAAAAAAATGCCTCTTTGGCCGCTAAATACCGCACCACGATGCTAGACCGTTTTATGAAGTACACCACTTATGACAGCCAAAGCAGCGATGCCGCAGACATTACACCGGAACAAATTGAAACTGCAAAAAAACTCTATTCCGAAATCCAAAAATTCGGTTTTAAAACTACCTTATCCGAACATTACTATATTTATGTGGAAATTCCTTCCAATGTAAATTGGAAAACCCCGACTTTGGGTTTTAGTTGCCACTATGATACCACCCCCGATATCATCGGCAAAAACATCAAGGCGCAAAAAATCTCCAAATATGACGGGAAACCTATTCAACTGAAAGAGGGGCACACGCTGAGCGTGGAAACCGACCCGTATTTGAAAAAAATGATTGGTAAAACCATTGTTACCTCCGACGGAACAACTATGTTATCCGCCGACGATAAAGCCGGGGTTTCCGTTATTGTAACATTGATTCAGACTTTGGCGGAAAACCCGTCTAAAAAACACGGAAACATCCAAATCGTCATTACACCGAACGAGGACGTAGGCCGCTCGGCTGATTATATTGAAGAAACCCCCTACAACCCGGATATCGCCTTTGACTTTGACGGCGGCGTAAATGGCGAAGTGGTGGTGAGCAACTTCAATGCCGAAAAAGTAATTTACCGCGTGCACGGGATAAACGGACACCAGTCTATGGCTGCCGAAAACGGTTACAGAAATGCTTGGAAACCCGCCTGCGAATTGGGTGCCGCCTGCTCCAAAGACGAATGGCTGCCCAACAACAGCCGCGGGCAACAGGGCTATGTGGAATTGCACCATATGGATATGAGCGACGGCAAAGTAAATGTAGCCGAATTGGATTTCCGCCTGCGCGATTTTCACCAACAAAACATTGACAACTGGAAAAACTATGCCGACAGCGTAGCCAAAGATATCAGCGCCAAATACGGTGTGAAAATTGAACGCGCTATTGCCAAACAATACGGCAACGTAGCCGAAAACATCCACCCGCAAGCGCACCAAGTGGTTGCCAACGCGCTTAAAAATGCAGGCGTAACACCGAACTTTAAAGAAGAACGCGCCGGCACAACGGCCTCTATGTTAATGCTTAAACTAGGCAAAGGGGCTTACACCGTCTTTACGGGGCAGAACAACCCCCACGCCTTTACCGAGTGGCTCAGCGAAGAAGATATGTATAAAGCCTACTTAGTGGCGCTGAATATGACCGACGAAGTCGTAATGATGAAATAAGGCGCAGAAGTTTGATGAAAATTTTAATTGCTACGGGTAATTCAAATAAGTTTAAAGAACTAATGGCTATTTTGCCCGTAAAAACTAAAAACGGAACCCCGATAGAATACGTCAGTTTGGCGGATTTTAAGGGGCTGACACTCCCGCCCGAAACGGGCCTAACGCTAGAAGACAATGCGGAAATAAAAGCCGTTTATGCTTCCCGCCAAACAGGGCTTCCGGCTATTTCGGACGATACGGGATTGGAAGTTAAATTTTTAAACGGCGCACCCGGCGTGCATACGGCCCGTTATGCGGGGGAGCACGCCGACACGGACGATAACAATCGCAAACTGTTATCCGCCTTGGAAGGGCAGTTGCTTCCGCAGCGCGGAGCCAGTTTCCGCACCGTAGCCTGTTTGGCCACCCCGCAAGGGTGCGTACAAACCTTTGAAGGCTCGTTAGACGGCTACATTGGTTTTGGCTATCGCGGCGAAAACGGCTTTGGCTATGACCCTCTGTTTTTAGTGGGCGATAGCAAAAAAACCCTCGCGGAACTGACGGAAACAGAAAAAAATAAAATCAGCCACCGCGCCCGCGCTTTTGAAAAACTAGCCGAACGGCTGGTGCTGTTAAAACCGCAAAAATAAGTTGGATTTTATAAGGCCCCCGCGCATTAAACGCGGGGGTTTTTATTGTTAAGGAAGTTGAAAGTTGGTCTTTTCGCCACTAAATGTAAATTTATGGACTGTTTCCGTTCCGCCCATACTTTTGCACACCGTATCATCGCCACCACACAAACGGACATTAGGATAGGCTGAATTTTCTAAAAATTGAACATACCAAAGCCCGACTTGCAAACGCGCTACTACATACAATGAACTGCCACCGCCGGCTTGATGCCCTATACCCCCTAATAAATCTATCACCGTTCCGTCTGGAAAGCGCAAATAGCCGTCGTCCGTGCTTTCCCCGGCCAAGGTACCGCCTGCGGGCATATCCACATCCAGTTCGCTCACATTACCGGTGTAATACCCATTAGACATATAAAACACCTCTTCCGCATTAGCCAGCGTTTTCACAAGTGGGATTACTTTGGTCAGGCGCGCCTTTTTGACGGCTTTTTCGTACTGCGGCACCGCCACCGACGCCAAAATGCCAATGATAAGTACGACTACTAAAAGTTCAATTAAAGTAAAACCTGCATTTGTTATGTGGAAAGTATTAACCGTGCGGCCACCCCAAACAGACGTCATTCCGTAAGGTTTCTGTACGGAATCTCGTCGTTTCGCAACAACAGATTCTGGACTACAACTTTCCAGAATGACGCCACTAGCACAAGTGGCCGCACGGCTAACATTACTAAAACCTTTCATTTTTTCTCCTTTTTAGGCCTTTATATTTGAGCAAAACGGCCTTTTATACGCATTTTATACAACAAATACATCCGGGTACACCAACCGCGATTTATCAAAATTTTAACAAAAAAAAAAAACGAAACAACCCCTTTACAATAAGTCCTGCGGACGGCTTATCTTTTTTCCCTCTTTTGACTAATGGAGCCACACTGTTTTGGCAATGTCGCAAACCAACGAAACGGCAACAATAAATAAAACAAAGGCCGTTATAAAATAAAAGTCATCCTGAATTTATTTCAGGATCTACCGATTGTGCTGTTGGATGTTTATAGAACTAAAGGTCATACGGGAAGGTTTTTGTCCAGTATCTGTTCCTTGTTTTTATAACAACAGATCCTGGACTACGACTTTCCAGGATGACGACAACGACTAACGACCCAAGATGTAGATCCTGAAATAAATTCAGGATGACCGCTTTTTTTAATTCACCCCGCACCTTGCGGGTTGCTAACCCCACCACAAAAAAGCCGGAACGCAAACAACACGTTCCGGCTTCCCTTTATGGCATTTTCTAAAAATTAGAACTCTATTACCAACATAGAGGGCAATACCAAATAGAATAAATTAATAAGCGCCCCCATACTTAAAAATGGCCCAAACGGAATAGCATCCGCGCCTTTTTTGCCCTTAAAAATCATTAGGAAAATAGCGTAAATCAGCCCCAAGAAAGAAGCAAAAATCAGCGTAGTAATTACCCCTTCCCAACCGATAAGCGCGCCAATGCCGCCCATTAATTTAACGTCGCCGCCGCCCATTGCTTCTTTTTTAAACCACCAAGTGCCGATGAGGGCAATCGCCAGCACGCCAAAAAGCCCCACGCCGGCCCCTAAAAGCGACAAAAGTTCCTTCTGCCACCAGATACCCTCAAAATTGGGATTCAGCCACGCAAACGCCAAGCCAAGGCCAATAAGCCCCAGGGAAAAACGGTCCGGGATAATCATCAGTTCCAAATCAATGACGGACAAAATAACCAGCGCATATACCGCCGCCAAAACCACAAATGTCCACGGGGTCAGGCCATACCGCCAAACAAACAAAAAGGTCAGCACTCCCGTTAAAAGTTCCACCAGCGGATATTGCACCGAAATAGGTTGTTTGCAGTTCCGGCATTTGCCGCGCAACCACAAAAAACTAAACACAGGGATATTATCATACCATTTAATATGGGCGTTGCACTTAGGGCAAGCCGAGGGCGGCCACGCAATGGATTTCTCACGCGGAATGCGGTAAATGCACACATTTAAAAAACTGCCAAAAATTAAACCGAAGATAGCGGAAAAAACTAAAATCAAGGTTTCCATAACACTCCTTATACAAAAAAATCCCCCGCCCGTTTTAACAGGCGGAGGACAAAACTTAATGCATATTCCAAGGTTTACCGTAACTGTCTTCTTTATCGGTATTTACGAAGAAATCGCCGTAGCGCGGGTCGGCCGGGTCGCTTACATAGGCCCAACCGCCTGTTTTGGTAAAACACTCTTCAAAGTTTCCGGTAGAAACGTGTGAAGACGGCGGATAACCCGGCACGGTGGCCTGCGGAATACGCTCAATATACGCCGGCACTAAACTGGCCAAATTATCCGTAGGATACGTTCCTTGGTGTTCGCCATAATAGGCGGCAATGGCACTGCGGACCTTAACCAATTTGTGCTTGGTGCTGCCCTCTTGGGCTTTGTGCACGAGCGTTAAGAATTTCGGCACCGTAAAGCCTAGCAGCAAGGCAAACACCACCACCGTAATCAAGATTTCCACGACCGTAAAACCTTTCTTCATACGCGCCCCTATTTAAAATTTAACGCCACCAAGGTAAACACTTTGGCATCGCCCAGCGTATTTTTAATGCTGGAATATTCATTGGGCTGGTGGGCCATATCATCCAGTTTAGAGAACACTACCACCGGGTACCCCGCGTTGCGCAAATACGCACCCACGGTGCCGCCGCCTACGCCCATAGCGCGCGGAGAGTTTTTATAAACCGTTTTGGCAGCGGCCTGCGTCAATTTGACGATAGAAGCGTTTTTATCTGTCGGCAACGAGGATTCGTTGATTTCTGTCTCCACCTTTACCGTTACTTTAAATTGCTTTTCAATGGCTTTTACCATTTTGGCAATTTCAGCCAAAACATCGGCATTTTTATAGCAAGGAAGTACGCGGCAATCCAAATAAAACACATCCGTACCCGGAATCGTATTTACGTTGGGCACATTGGCTAAACGTTTTGTCGGCTCAAAGGTGCAAGTGCTTTCAGGAGCAAACACCTTATCTTTTTTGTTGAAAATCTTATACAAATCGCCCAGTTTTACCACCAAGTGGGCCGAAGCCCGCGCCGCGTTGTTACCAAAGTGCGGAGTGGAAGCGTGGGTCTGTTTGCCCTGTACGGTAAATTTTACCCACAGCATATTCTTTTCGGCAATTTCCACCATTGTACCTTCCGGGTTACCGCCGTCCGGAACCAAGAAAGCATCCTCCTTGCCAAAGGTTTTGCCGTATTTCTTTAAAATCGCACGGATACCAAATTCACTGCCGATTTCTTCATCAGCATTTAACAAAAGGGCATAAGTGCACGGCGGGCGGACATTGCTTTCCATCATTGCTTTTACCGTCAGCAACGCGGACACCAACCCCTGTTGGTTATCTTCGGAACCGCGTCCGTAAATTTTATCGCCCTTTACCACGGCTTTATAAGGGTCGGTCTTCCACAAATTTAAATCGCCGGGAGGTACAATGTCCATATGCGCCATTACCCACAAGGTTTTCTTTTTATTTTCGCCGTAATATTTGGCAACAATGTTGGGGCGCACGCCGTCTTTGGCTTTGGGGTCTTTTACATTAATATAGTAAAGTTCGTCAAAATTCATTTCCTTCAAAACGGAAAACAGATACTCTGCTTTGGCATTTTCGCCGGGGCCGCCCGCGTGCGGCGATACCGCCGGGCAGGCAATCATATGGGTTTGCAAATCAATGACAGTCTGTTTATAGGAATCAATTTTTTTGAATAATTCTTTTTCCATTTTTTCCTCCGGTCCGTTCTTATAATGGATTGGGTACATCAATAAATTCTGTTTGCACGTCAAAGCGTTTGGCAATCAACTCCATTAAAGCCAAAACGCCAGGCTTTTCGGAATTGTAATGGCCCAAGGCCAAGCAATTAATATGCCCTTCACGGCACCACTCTTGGGCGGGCTCGTCCAATACGCCTGTAATATACAAATCTAAACGCTTTTCAATCGCCTGCGGGAGCATACTATACGCTCCGCCGCTAACAATACCAACCGATTCAATACGGTTCGTGCCAAACGGCAGGCGCACCGCCTTGGTTTGGCAATATGCTTCCAAGGTTTGGGCTACTTGGTCCAAAGTTTGCGGCTCGGGCAACACACCGCAAAAGCCAATCGTTTGCCCGTGATATACACCAAAGGGCTGTTCCCGCTGGGCACCCAACGCGCGGATTAAGCAAGCGTTGTGCCCCACTACGGGGTGTTTATCAAGCGGCAAGTGGTACGCCGCCAAATTGATATCGTTTTTGAGCAAAAAAGCAACGCGTTCTTTAAAAAGTCCCGTTACAGCCTGCTCCTGCCCCCACAAAAGCCCGTGGTGGACAAGAACCATATCTGCCCCGGCCTCTTTGGCTTGGCGGAATAACGCAAGTGAAGCAGACACTCCAAATACAATTTTTCCCACGCGCGGAGTCCCTTCCACTTGCAAACCGTTATGGCTCATATCCGGGATTTGGGCACTGTTCAAATATGTATCTAAGAAATGTAAAACGTCTTCGCAATTCACCATAGAATTATGTTATCATTTTATAAGATGAAAAAAATAGTTTTTTTTACTTTTTTTCTAATCTTTTTTTCCTCCTTTATCTATGGCAGCACTATTGCCACCGCCCCCTACCTGCCCGCACAGGCCGGGCCGCAGACGCAAAATGCCCCGATAACGGTGCAATATCCGCACGAGAAAATGACGGTAGCACGGGGAGCCAAAAAAATTTTTATCTTCGGGCAAGTCAATTTACCCGGAGCCTTAACGCTTGATATTAACGGTGAGACTGTCCCCTTGCACGACAACGGTGCCTTTTTGGCCTATTTGCCTGTGCAAAACGGAGAATTTACCTTTGTACTGACCGCCGGGAACGGCAAAGAAACCGTCCAGGCCGTACGCCGTATTACCGTACCCGGGGCGGATATCAAAGACTTCTCCGCCAAGGCCGAGTTTGACCCCGAAGAAGTATTCCCGCAAACACCTGTGGAATTACTGCCGGGAGATGTGATTGGCTTGTCCGTGCGCGGAACACCGGGTGCGGAGGTAACTTATACGTTAACCGGATTAAATGATGCCAAAAATATGCCAATGAAAGAGGATGTTTCGTCCCCCGGTATGTACCGTGCTAAATATTTAATTGATGACACACAAAAGGCCAAAACCGCCAAGGTAATTTATAAAATGCAAAACGGTCCGGGCGAAACCGAGGCCAAAATTACGGCACCCGCCAAAATTAAAGTATTAAACAAAAAGGCTCCATTTACCCGTGCCAAAATTTTATCTCCCGGGGTAAAACTGCGCAAAATTCCCACCCCAAGGGAAAACTTATATCCCTTTTACCGCGCATATGGCGAAGTGCTTATAAACGGGCGGTTAAACAAGCAATACCGCATAGCCTTAAACGAAAGCGAATCCGCGTGGCTGGAAGAAGAGAAATTACAACTGCTCTCGTCCGCCGACTACAAACCCGGGAAAGTTACTTCGTTGCGCACGATATCCACGGACGAAAAAACGCGCCTGGTTTTTGTGGGTTCCCGCCAAGGGCCTATAAGCGTACACGAGTTTAATGACCGCTTGGAACTGACCTTTTACTATGTAAACGGGTTTGACGAAAATTTCAGTTTTGATACATTAAGCCCCATTGTGGACAGCATCACCTGGTCCCAGCCCGCACCAGACACACTGCTTTTTAAAATTTACTTCAAAAAAGGCACGCCCCTATGGGGACACTCGTATAATTTTGAGGACAGCAACCTGCTGTTGGACTTAATCCACAAACCCGCCTTAACTCCCACTAAGGAACAACCGTTAAAGGGCGCGCGCATTTTGATAGATGCAGGGCACAGCCCGCGCCGCATTGTACCATACGACGGCGCCGTCGGCCCGACAGGCTATTTGGAATATGAGGCGAATTTGGCTCTGGCTAACGAATTGAAACCCCTTTTAGAAAAAGCAGGCGCCACCGTAATTATGACCCGCCACGGAAACAACCGTATGGGTTTACAGGCGCGTTACGAACTGGCCCTTGCCCAGCAGGCGCATATCTTTGTCAGTCTGCACTATAACGCCCTGCCGGAAACCATTAACCCTCTTTCACGCGCGCGCGGCTATTCGGTTTATTACAACTATCCGCACAGTTTTCAACTGGCCCAGGCCGTGTATGATTCTTACACACGAAATGTGCCGCTGCCGGATAACGGGATGATTGCCAACGACGTTTTGTTTATTCCGCGTATTCCGCAAATGCCGAGCATTTTGGTAGAAAGTGCCTACATTATTCTGCCCGAACAGGAGCAAATGGCTAAAACCGCCGACGGGCGTGCGCCTTTGGTGCAAGCCTTGTACGAGGGAATTTTGAACTTTTACGGTGTAAAACTACCCGTTAAAAAGAAGCCCACGCGCCGGAACTCGTTTAAAAAGCCGTCGCGCAAACTGGTTTTAAAATCCGGTAAAACAGGCAAATAAATTTTGATAGAAGACAACCGCCGGCACTAAAATTTGATATAGTTAAATTATAAAACATAAAAAAGGAGTTTATTCATTTTCCCAAGCCTTAAAAGTGGCTTGATTACAATTAATACTGTTTTTGGTGGCCCCTAGGGGCCGCACTTTTGCGAAAGCAAAAGAGGTTCAAAGCCAAAAGCAGTCGTGTTTAGCCAGTAGGAGCGGCCTAATTACCCGCTCTTACTGGCTGTAATCCTGTATTAATTTCTTTTAGTACGGGTAGGCGACTGTTTATTTGTGTGCTTTGAACCTCACAAATAGCAGTCGCCTTTTTTTATTGGGGAAATTTAAATAGAACAGGAGAAGAAAATGACAAAACAATGCATTCATATGGAACTACAAATTCAAAAAACATACGCCTTAGACGGCGAAAAAATTAGCACGCCTATTTATAATTGCAAAGTAAAAGATTCCAATTTATACAATAGACTCTTAGATATGGGATATGAAAGCAGTTTTCTTTCAACAATATGTCCTTTTTACTCTCAGATGAATAAAATTGCGGAATGCCCTTGTTACTGTGCCGGAAAAAATTAAAAACAAATTAGCCGGTAAATATCTCTATCAAACTGTTAAAAGATATTTTATGAGAAAAAAGGCTATTGTAAAAGGAGAAAAATATTATGAAAAGAATTATGTATATACAGATAAAAGGACATACACCAGTCGCTCCAAAATATGTTAGTGAATTAGAACTAAGAGAACTAGTAAATAATGGAACTATCCCATTAAAACAAGATGAACTTGAAAAAATGCTTATGAGTAATAACCCCATATGGACAGAGGGTTCCGCCGATTTTTTTATTGTTGGAGTTAAAAAACAATAAAAAAGTATTATTCCGTACAAATCCAGAATATGAAAACAAACAATCAAGGAGAAAACAAATGAAAAAAGTAATAATTTTAGTAATAGTTAGCCTTGTGGGCGCGTGTACTACATTAACCCCTGAACAAAAAAGAGCGCAATTTGAAAGTAAAATAAGCAAACCGGAAATGCAATGTGTATTGAAAGATGTGGGAAGCAAACCGATCGCCGCTAAACTTCCAGTTTCTTTAGATGATGTACCATACTATGATATTAGTAAATGCACTCCTATGATAACATTGGATGGGTTTGCTCCCTTCCAACGAATAAATAAGCGCGAAGTATCGGCTTTTCCGTGTTATAGTTTTGTATGTTCAAGGGACGAAATAATTCATATTAAGTTTCCATATGCATTAAGTAATTTAGAAAGATATACCCGTTATGACATTCCTAATGAACTTTGCGAGGAAGGTTGGACAAGGACAAAATATCGTTATACAACAATGGATGGTTTTAAAAACTCTGTTGATTCGTTTAAGATGATAAAAAAACGTATTTATTCAAAAGCAGAAAGACAAAAAATGTTAAAAGAAATTCAAAAAGAAAAACAAATAGAG
>NZ_JAJWTS010000022.1:0-26619 GCF_021632165.1 Candidatus Avelusimicrobium fimicolum | reverse complement strand
ACCAAAGCGCCGCGACGAACACGGGCAATTACAGCGCCGCTTCGGTCGCAGGAAAAGACAGTATTGCTTGCGGTTTTGGTTATAAATGCAAAGCCAAAGGGGTAAAAGGTTGTTGGTTAGTGTTGGCAGAGCGAGACGATAAAGGAAAAATTTTGACTGTAAAAACTGCTTGCGTGGACGGAAAGAAGATTAAAGAAAATGTATTTTACATTTTAGAAAAAGGCGAATTTAAAGAGGTTGAATAATGAGCGAGGATAGATTTAGATTAAGATTTAGAGTGTGGGACACCGAAAAAAAAGAACTGATTTACGGCGCTGAACTTACGTATGATTATATGCGCCCTTGTTCCGGTGGAAAAATCATAGAAGCGGATTGTTTTGGCGATGTTTTGGCGAATAAAAGGTACATCGTGGAACAGTGTACGGGGCTTAAAGATAAAAATGGTCGGCTTATTTATGAAGGAGATGTTGTATCTTGTGGGCACCCAGATATTGGTTATGTAAAATGGAAAAACGGCGGGTTTTGGGTTTCTGGTTGGAACTATGTTATTCCTTGGAATTTTTTTACTGCTAACAAGTGGGAAGTTTTGGGAAATCTCCACGAAAACCCTGAACTTTTGGAGGATAACAATGCCAAATAAGTTAAAACTGTGCCCCTTTTGTGGCTCTGATGAAACGTATAAAACTAGGCTTGCTGATTTCGCTTACGTAATCCAATGTGTAGAATGTGGAGCCACCGGCCCGGATGAGTTTAATATAGATGAAGCCGAAGTAGCGTGGAATAAGCGAACGGAGGATAACAATGGCGTTCATTAAATTACACGGTAAGAGAAACGGTTTTGGAAGTAGCCAATAGTTATTTGCAAAACTATAAAGAGAAGGGGAAAATTAGATTTGTATTAAAGGAGGTTTGGAAATGAAAATCCGGCAGGCGTGGAAAATCTATTTTAGGTTTTTCGGGGGCGACTACAAAAAAACGCCTTACAAGTGGAATACTTACAATTATTATTGTGTTCTTTAAATAAAGGAGGAATAGATTATGATTACACCTATGCAGATGTACTGGCTGTTAAAGTTAGATGATATCTATGTGGCATTTTCAGTTGCTGTTGTATTATCAATATTGGTATTAATGGGATCAACTGTGATACTTTGTGCTTCTTTTGAAGCGGGAGATGTTAAAATATATAAACCAGCACGCATCAGTGTGTTAGTTTCATTATTAAGTGCCATACTGTTTTCTTGCGCTGTTACATTTTTACCAACCACTAAACAAATGGCCGCTATCTATGTCGTTCCTGCTATTGCAAATAATGAAAAAATCCAGCAAATTGGCGGCAAGACTTTGGATATTTCCAATCAATTATTGGACTTAACCAAAGAATAACTGAAAGATAAGGTAAAGGACAAATGAGCATAATATTAGACATTATCGGTATCATCTTTGCGCTGTGGTGTATTGGCGTAATAATCTGGTGGTTTAGTAGCGAGGAGTGGTAAACAATTTGGGGGCTTCTGACCCTATAAGGCTGGTATGATACAGGTCCAGCACTCCCAAAAATTTAACGGAGGAACTGGATACAAATTGTAACCAGTTGATATGTGAATATGACAATGAGAAGATGTTGGAAATACGATTGGAAGTTTTGCAGACACGACGGCCCTTGCGAAAGTTGCCAAGTAGAGAACCTTGCAAAAAAAGTAAAGGAAAGCGGTAAAATTTTAGCGCAAGCGAATAATAATTATAGAAATTCCCAAAAGAATTTAGAAAAGGCAAAATTGGCGGTGGAACGGGCAAAAGCGGATATTGATTTTGCTTTAAAAAGAATAGGTGGCCGCGCCGCAAGGTTTTACCAAGTAGAGAACGAGCCGGAGGTGCAAGATGCAGACACAGACACAGGCAGAAACGCGGACTAATGGCTCTAAAATGACTTGGTACGAACGGAATAAGGAAAAGTCCAGGGCAACTAAAAAGGCCTATTACGAACGCAATAAAGAGCGATTAAAGGCCAAGCGTATGGAGTATTATTACAAGTACCGCGAGGGGATTTTAGCAAAGCAAAAGGTGGTCCGGGCTACCACAGAGAAAGAATACCGCCGGGAGCAAAATAAGAAGTATCATCAAAGCGAAAAAGGAAAGGCCAGTATGCGGAGGTATAAAGACAGCGAAAAAGGAAAGGCGGCCCGCAAGAGATACCAAATGACCCACAAACATATCCGGCATTTCCGTATCGTTTTAAAATGTGCCAATGGTCGGTGGAAATGGTATGCTACTTGCGACAAGTTAAAAGGCTGGGAGCAGGAAAGCGACAAAGATTATAAGTCTGCAAAGTTTGCATATATGGGCGCGAAAAGGGAGTTGGTGTATTGATATGAAACTTAATAATTGGCGAAATAAGGCAGTTGAGTTTTGGAAGGTGTTTTATTTTTATCCTCCACTTTTGTTAAAAGAAAGTTATGCTTTTGGCGAGTGGCAACTGGATATTATTGAATTAGAAAAATTGTTAAAAGTATCCCCCGAGCAAAGTATGAGAGATTTTGTTTTGGAAAAATATGGACAAAAAGGGGTAGACTTAATAGAGGAGTGGTTATGAGTGTATATTCTTATTTAAGAGTTAGTAGTGATAAACAGGATGTGCAAAGTCAAAATCAATGTATTACTGATTTTGCGGGCAAGAACGGTTGGAAAATTGATGAGCAAATCGTTGATGATGGTGTTTCTGGAAGCATTGATTACCATAAACGGATGCTTGGCAATTTGCTAGAAAAGGTAAAGGAAAAGGATATTATTATTGTATCCGAAATAAGCCGATTGGGGCGCAATTTGCTAATGGTTATGGAAATTCTAAATTTCTGTATGAAAGCAGGGGCTACCGTTTATAGTGTTAAAGATAATTATAAACTGGGGGATGATATCCAAAGCAAGGTGTTAGCCTTTGCTTTCGGACTTTCCGCTGAAATAGAACGTAAAATGATACAGGCAAGGACCAAAGAAGGCTTGCAATTACGAGTAAAAGCGGGTATATTATTGGGCCGGCCAGTAGGAGCAAAAACGAGTGAAGAAAAAAAAACTTGTAATAGCGAAACAGAATTACAGCAGATTAAATTCCAATTTGAATTAGGAGTTCCAATAAGCAGAATTGCTAAAAATTTAAGTACAACAAAAGAAACTATCTATAAACGGTTGTACGAGCAAGGTGTGCATTTGGCCCCTCACGTTCAAAAAAAAATTGAAGCAGATAATAAACGTTTCTTGCAAATAAAGGAAAACGCAAAACACGCGTGGAAAGATACTCCCTTGGAAAGAGTAGATTTGTCTGATAAAGATAAAAGAAAATGGCTTGAAAAAATTGACAGTGGAAAGACTATCCCCGAAATAGCAGATGAGTTTTCAAATTTTACATACGACCAAATTTATGACACGATATATTGTGATGCGGAAATGAACAGGTTGTATCGCTCGCGGGGTCAAAAAAGAATAAAGGGAATTAAAACTAAAAGAGAGTTTACGCCGACGGGAGTGTGATATGAAAAAGAAAACCTATATCAAAACCTGCGAGTTTTGTGGGAGTGCATTTGAAACGAAGTACCCATTAAAAAGATGTTGCTCAAATGCTTGCGATTTTGGCCGAAAGACAAATTATTGTTTTAACAGCCGGGGGATTAAGGTAATTTATGAAAAATAGATGTTGTAGAACTTGTGAGCATAACCCAATGGGGATATGCGAAAAAACGGGGAAAGAAATTGGGGTATCGTTTATCTTGTCCCGGTTAAAGAAAGCCCCGGCCTGGTGTCCGTATCGGAGGAAAAGAAAATGAAATGTGATGTCTGTGGAAAGAGTGCCCGTAGTTTTTATGTTTATCCCAAGGGGAACGGGGAATTTGGGGTTAGGTGCGTGGAGTGTGAGTACCGCATTTCCAAAGAGGTGGCAAAAAATGGAAGCCAAAAAGTATTGTACTGACTATTATGCCAAGCATCGTAAGTTTATCTTGGGAAAAATGAAACAGGCCCGGATAAACAAAAAAGGCAAAAAGACCTTTAATTGCGAAATCTGCGGTCGCGAGGTAGAGTATGTCGGGGATAATGTAAACCTGCGGCAAAAGGTATGTAAACGGAAATCCTGCGCAAGAGAAAGAAACCGCCGGCTGTCCTTAAAATGGTATTATGAGCATAGGAACGACCCAAAATATATTGAGTACCGGCGCAAATGGTTTGAAAATAAAAGAAATGGGCTATGCTAATGAGATACTGTAATGGTTGTGGAGATTTTAACAAGACTTACAAGACTTGCTGTAAGCGTGGATTTGAGCCAAAATTGAGCGAAAAGACCGGGGAATATATCCGGCCTAGTGGTTGCAAGGTAAAGGCAAAAAAAGCCCCTAGCGCGGCGGTTAGGGCCAAAAACGCGAAAGCCAGAGCGGTTGATGCTTTCCAAATGTGGGTGCGATACCGCGATAACTGGACCTGTGTCGTTTGTGGCAAGCACATTGACCCTAACGAGCCGGGGGCCAAAGCATTAATGCACGCAGGGCACTATATCAGCCGGAAATACGCGTCTTTACTGTTGGACCCTATAAATGTACACGCACAATGCAAAGATTGCAACGGGCGGCAAAATTGGGAAGGTATGGACCCGCGCTATACGGCCTATATGATAGGGAAATACGGAACAGATGTATTAAACTATTTGGCGAGAAAACAGCACGAAATCTGCAAGCGCGGTCGCGTGGAGTGGGAGCAGTTAGCGGACCATTGGGAGCAGGAACTTGCCAAGATGAAAGGATAAAGGAAAAAAAACGGAGGTTACAAAATGGAAAGAATAAAACTTTTTAGGGATAGTTTTCAAAATTTTAAACAGTATCAGTTGCCAAAAGCGCAATTAGTTATTGCGGATATACCTTACCAGTTGGGGGAAAATGCCTATGGCTCTAATCCGTCTTGGTATGTCGGCGGGGATAACGCTAACGGGGAAAGCGAAAAGGCGCATAAGTCTTTTTTTCACACAGACAATAAAGCGGCTTTTGGGATTAATGAGTTTTTCTTGTTTTGCCGCAATATGTTGGCGAAAGAAAGTAAAACGAAAGGGGCTCCGGCTATGTTGGTATTCTGTGCGTTTGAACAGCAATTTGAGTTAATACAAGAAGCGAAAAAATGGGGCTTTGAAAAGTACATGAATTTAGTATTTAGGAAGAACTTTTCCGCGCAAGTATTAAAGGCCAATATGCGCGTGGTGGGAAACTGTGAGTATGGCCTTTTATTTTATCGTAACAAACTGCCTAAATTTAACAACGAAGGGCAAATGATTTTTAATTGTATGGAGTGGACGCGCGACAATAATACTCCCAAGGTGCACCCCACGCAGAAACCTGTTGCCTTGTTAGAAAAGATTATAAGCCTATTTACTGACCCAGATGATGTAGTTATTGACCCGGTGGCAGGAAGTGGAACTACTCTTTTAGCGGCCGCCAATTTGGGGCGCAAAGCATACGGCTTTGAAATTGATAAAACATTTTATAATGGATTTTATGAGAAGATATTGCCTTGTGTCCGGCAAGATATGTTTGCAGTAAAATCCTTGGAGCAAAAAGAACAAAGGAAACTGGCTTTTATGGAAAATCTATAAATCTATAAAGATATCAAAGTTGCGTCCGCCTTAAATGGCGGTGTACAGTTGGTGGGGTACTGTACCGAGAAAAGCGCAAATTTGAGGGGACCCCACAGATTTTTATTATAAAAAAACACTTGCAAAAAGTTTTTAAAAGTGTTATACTAGATATGAGGTAAGGTATTTGTGTTTTCTGTTTCTTCTCCTAATCCTTGACACTACCTTATAGCGCAAATGCCAAACCTCATTTTATCATTGAACCTCCGATAAAAAAAGCAAACAAGCAAACAACACACACCCCGGCTGACCCCCGGGGTTTTTTTATTCTTCTCTATTGACAAAGTGCAAAAAATAAGATAAAATAATAATGGGTAATTGCAACTAAAACACGAAAAGGGAGAAAAGAAAAGCAAATGCAAAAACTAGCAGACATTTTAACAGCATTAAGACAATACATTAAACAGTACCATTGGTTAGCCCGGGGTTACGATAACCATTTATTGGCTGACCGATTAGAAAACGAAATGGGGGAAAGCCTAGATGCAAGTATTGACCGCATTAAAGAACTGGCCCTGGCGGCCGGGGAAGGGGAGCAAATCGCGTATGCCGATAACTCTTTGACCGGTGCATTAGAGATTTTGAAAGAAATTCCCTCTCCAACAGACACCAAGACCGAAACTGTATTAAACAATATCGGTATGTTAATTTTTGACTATATGAAAGAGAGCGAGGATTACTCCAAGCGTTTACAAGGCCAAATATTTAAAGGGGCTATTGATAACGCTATTTTTGGTATTGGCGAAGATATGATGCGCCGGGCTTACTTGCTTAACATCCAGTTGCAAGGGTTGGTTAAGTGATTGAGTGATTGAGTAAGTGCAATCCAAAAACCCCAAAAGGGCCGGAAAGCGCAAAATTTCGGGGATAAATGCTAAATGCTAAATTATTAAATGCTATAAATACCATAAATTAACAGGGAAAAAATAAGAGCAAAGGGGGAAAATACTATGAGAGTACCGGGAACTAGAAATTTGATACCTCTCAACAAAAGGAACGCAAAAGATGTTCAAAGAATAACCTCTATGGGGGGAAAAGCGAGTGTTAAGACTAAACGCTTGCAGAAATCGTTTAGAGAAATCGGGAAGTTTGTACTAGGGGGAAACCCGCCGGATAATGTACTAGACTTGTTTTGCGAAAGGTTCCCGGATATCCCGCGCGAAGAAATGAACTATAAAGTAACAGCCTATTTAGCGGTACTTCACAAAGCCATTATGAGCGGAGATGTACAGGCTTTTGATAGGCTTGTAGATGTAGCAGGGGAAAAGAACCCGGAAACAAGCGTGGTGTTACAAAAGAACGACCCGGCAGATTTAAAGAAAAGTGTTAAAGAGGTAAAAAAACTATTGGGTGAGTTGTAAGGTAAGGCAAGCGCAAGGAAGGGTGTAAAACTATGATAACCCCGGACAAGTGGAGTGATTTTTTTAACAACCCTGATACTGTAAAGGTATTGGGGTTGGCTTGTTTGGGGGATTTTAAAATCTATATTAAAGTGATGTTTTACGCGCTAAACCATAAAAACTTTACCTTTAAACCTTTCCACAATATGCTGATTAGTAAGTTACAGGATATCGTGGAGGGTAAAAACGCAAAAAGAAATCTAATGCTTAATATCCCGGTTGGTAGCGGGAAATCTCTAATTGTGGAGATGTTCATTACTTGGGTTTTTGCTAGAAACATATCTGCAAAGTTTTGTTATGTATCGCACTCCGCTGACCTTATTGCCAAACTTTCTAACGAAACGAAAGAAATCATCTACACGAAAGAGTGGGCTAGTATGTTTGGGCACGAACTGAAAAGGAGTGAGCGGGCGAAACTGGAATACTCTTTTGAGGGAGGCGGGAGCCGTAGCGGTTTAACAGGTGCAAGTATGGGCGGGGCTATTACCGGGGTGGACGCGGGAAACCCAAATACCGGGGCAGATTTTGGCGGTGCTTTAATTATTGACGACCCAATGGATGTTGGAAACGCTAATAGCGAAACGCAGAAAAACGAAACAATAAGAATATACACAGACAAACTGGCCACCCGCTTGCGTAGCGAAAAAACCCCTATTATTTTGATTATGCAAAGAATAGCGGTTGATGATTTAGCCGCCTATGTGGAAAAGAACGAGCCGGACTTATGGGATATCGTAAAAATTCCCGCGATTTCGCAAGACGAAAAAGGGAACTGGTCTAGTATTTGGCCTGAAAAATACCCAGTAGAAAAAATGCTGAAAATGGCTGAAATAAACCCGACCTTATTTTATTCCCAGTATCAGCAAGAGCCTGTTATTTCCGGTGGAAACCTCTTTAAAGAGAGTATGTTTGTCCGAGGGCCGATGCCTAGCAGTTTTGATTTTACCTTTATCACAGTAGATACGGCCTACAAAGAGAAGCAGGAAAACGATTACACGGTGGCCGCGGGTTGGGGTTGTCGGTCCTTTTCGGACGGCACGAAGCGCGTATATCTGTTAGATGTATTTAGGGAGCGGATAAAGGCCGCGGATTGTGAAGCGTATCTGGTGCCATTTTTTAGGAAATGGAACACCGGGAACTTTGTCGGGGCTTTAATTGAGCCAAAGGGCCACGGGATATATTTAAACCAAAAAATGATAACTTACGGCTTACCTATGCAGAGCGAGGAGTTTATAGACGAGTTTTTCTCCGACAGGCGTATGGACAAAGTAGCCCGCGCGAACATTGTTATCCCTACACTTAACACTTTCCCGGTGGTCGTAAGTGATAACATAAGCGACAGTATGTTTACGGCCTTAAAAGACGAATTATTGAACTTTCCAAAGGGTGCTCACGACGATGCCTGTTTTACGGCTGATACTCTTATTGCGACTTCTAGGGGAGATGTGCCCATAAAAGACATTAAAGCGGGGGATAAAGTCATTACACCTTTTGGGCTTTCAAAAGTAGAGTTTAGCGGGTGTACGGGCCGAAAAGAAGTCATTTCCAAATTCGGTTTAACTGCTACACCTACTCATAAAGTTTTCTATGGTAACAAGTTTGAAAAATTGGACAAAATAATGTATGACGTATTGCTTGATAGATTAACTGTTGGAGGATTATTAAAATGGCAATACAAAAAGTTATTGTGTTCAATGGAATTAAATATAGACTTATGGGGACGGGGCGGTATTATCTTAGCCAGTCAACAACAAATAAAGGCCGGATTGGTGCGAAAGGACTTCACACAGCGATTTGGGAGTTTTATAGCGGGCAGAAAGTACCGAAAGGCTTTTGCGTTCACCACAAAGACGGTGATGTGTTTAATAACGACTTTAAAAATTTGGAGTGTATATCACGCGCTGAACATTTTGAGAAACACCGCGAGGAACTTATTAAGCGTTGCCAAAGCCCCGAGCACTTGGAGCATTTGGAAAAAATTAGGGAACTTGCTAGCGAGTGGCACAAAAGCCCGGAAGGCAGAGCAAAAGCAAGTGAAGTTTTTAAAAGAGTTGCAGAGAGCAAGCGGGAAAAGCACATTTGCCCTGTCTGTGGTAGAACTTTTACAAGATGCGCATTTAGACCTTGGGGAAAATATGGAAAAATGTGCCATAAATGTTATGATGCAAAAAGCCACCGAGAAAAATGGGCTAAAAAGCGTTTACAACTTAAAAACGACGCAGGGGTGCTATTACGCTAACGGGGTTTTGGTTTCTAACTGTGATGTGCTTATAGATGCAGTTAAATTTGTTTATAACCGCCCTTTATCTATTTTAGATGTTGTTTAAATCTAATTCCTGTTTTGTGGTATAATAAAAAGCATAAAAGAATAAAATGAAGAGGTAAAAAGAATGAATAAGGCTCCCAATGAAAAAGAACTGAAAGAAGCAAAAATGAGTAACTCCCTTACGGAGTTGGCCTGTACGCTGAACCCGCGGGACATTAGTATTAGTCCTTTGTCTTTGCCGGGTACTATGATGATTAGCAATAGATACAGTTATATCTCTAATAACCGCCTATTACTAGCCGAAATGTACAGCGAACACGGCATTGTGCAAACCTTTGTAGATTTGCCCGTTGATGATGCGTTTCGCGGCGGTGTCATTAAGCGTAGCGGACAATTAAGCCCGGAAGAATTTGAGGAACTGGACAGAGCAGAACGGAGAACGGGAGCACTCCGCGAATTTGTACAGGCTAAAAAATGGGCTAGATTATTTGGTGGTGGTGCGGTACTTATAATCACGGACCAGCCCGCCGATACTCCTTTAAAACCTCTTAACCAAGGCGACAGGTTGACTTTTAAGGCCGTGGATATGTGGGAGTTATACACGGACGGCGAAAGTTACAAGAGCGATAACCAAAACAACATAGAGTTTGCGGACCATATTTCTATGTTGGAGCAGACGGAATTTTTTACCTATTACGGGATTAAGATACACAAAAGCCGCGTAGTACCGATTAAAGGTATTACGGCCCCGTCCTTATTGCGTAACCGTATGCGCGGGTGGGGTGTGTCTGTGTGTGAAGCCATTGTCCGTAGCATTAACGAGTACCTCAAAGCCAAAAACCTGTCCTATGAGGTTTTAGATGAGTTTAAAGTTGATGTTTACAAAATTAAGAACCTTATTTCATCGTTGCAGAGTAGTACGGGTACAAACACAGTAGCCAAGAGAATACAAGCGGCCAATATGATTAAGAACTTCCAAAACGCTATCGTAATGGACGCGGATGACGATTACCAAAACAAACAGTTATCTTTTACCGGCCTAGCGGAGATGTTGGGCGAAATCCGTATGACATTGGCAAGCGACTTGCGTATGCCTATTACTAAACTGTTTGGGGTATCTGCAAGCGGTGCAGGTGGGTTTACTTCTAGCGATAACGATGTGGAAAACTACAATGCTATGGTGGAAACTACTATCCGCGCGAAAGCCCCCGGCGAGTACCAACGTATTTTAGATGTATTAAGCCAAAGCGTTTTTGGGTTTACCCCGGACGATTTGGAGCAAACATACGAGCCTTTGCGTATTATGTCTGCCGAACAGGTGGAAGATATCAAAGACAAAAAGATGGCGCGGTTAATGAGTGCTTATTCCCAGGGCTTGATTAGTGCCGAGGACTGCAAAAAGGCAATCAATATGGACGACCTTTTGGGCATTGAGATTGAGGAAAGCGACGAACTCTTTAAGCCCATTGGGGGAGAGGGCGACAAAACTCCGGGGCTAACCAACGAGAAAGGGCAGGAGTTAGCCTATCACTATAAGCCGAGTATGTGGAACTCCGCTAGATACGGCCTAAAACGCGGGCTAAAACGCATTTTAAAGTAATGGGGGTATATCTATATGCCTATTACCAAATTAGAGCCTTTGCGGTTAAAGGACGAGTTTTATTTGAACATTGAAAAGGCCCTTGCTGATTACTTTTATCGTTTGATTTATGCGCCTATGTATAACGAGGTCGCGGACGAAATCGGCAAGGACTGGGCGCAGATTTACAATGCCAAGAGCCAAGAGTTAGCCGAGCCTTTGCAAAAGCATTTACTTAAAATGCTAGTTACAGGGCGGGTGCAATACTTGGACGGCCGCTTTTATGGGGAATTTGACAGCCGGGTTACTAGGGCTATCAAGAGCCTAGGCGGTGTGTATGATGTCCGGGGTAAATTCTTTTCTTTGCCGGAAAAGAAACTGACGGACAATATAAGAATTGCCATAGGTACGGCATACAGCAAGTTTGAAAAGGTACACGGGCAGATTATTAAGCGTTTGGACGACTTACAAAGTGCCATAGATAGCGGTAATCTAGCCATTTTTGACCCTAGGGAGCAAATAGGGGTTACTGTGCGTAAAATGGACCGGGATTTAAATAAAACCTTAAAGCCCCTTACCATAGACTATAAGCCAAGTGATAACCTGGTGGAATTTATTTTAGAGAAATACGGAAATGACCTTACAAAGTATATTAAGAATTGGAATATTGAAACTATACAGCGGTTGCGAGACCGGGTATCTTCAAATGCTTTTAGCGGGTATCGGGCCAGCAGTTTAGCCGAGGAGATAGCGGCCGATTATGGAGTAAGTGCCCGCAAGGCAAAGTTTTTAGCCCGGCAAGAAACTAGTTTAATGCTTTCCACGTTCCGCGAGGGGAGGTATAGAGAGGTCGGCATTGAAGAATACGAGTGGCAGACGGCGGGGGATAGCCGGGTGCGTGATATGCACAAGCACTTAAACCGAAAGATTTTCTCTTGGGAAAACCCGCCTATCATAGACGATTACGGGCACAGGGGAAACCCCGGGGAAGCGTTTGGGTGCAGATGCGTGGCCGCGCCGGTGCTTTAATTAGGCTTGACTTTTTAAAGCGCAAATGGTAACATCTAATTAGGAAATTGTCTTGTGGGGGTGGTAGCCCACAGGCACAACGCTAAAAATAAAGTAGTATTCCTGCTAATGACTGAAACGAGAACCCCGGCTGAAAAGTTGGGGTTTTCTTGTTTGTCCCCTATTGACAAAATAGTCCTTTTTTAGTATAATTCGTATAATTAGTTAAACTGAAAAGTTGAAACAATACAATATGAACATTTTTAATAAACTAAAAAATTCTATTAGCCAGTATCCCAAGGTATTTTTTGCCCGGCACATTGGGGAAGGGGTAGTTAGTTACAAAAATACCGACGGCGGGGAAGATATCTTTTTTATTGGTAACGATACTTTAAAGAAGATGAACGCCAGTTTTACTGGTAAACCCGTATATATCCAACATCAGGACGTCCCGCTTTCGCAAATGAAAGAGCGGGCGGTTGGCTATGTGGTGGAAAGTTTCTATTTGCCCGAGGACGGGAAACAATGGCTAAAAATGCTTATTACCGACGATGAAGCGTTTGATGCTATCCAAAACGGGTGGAAAGTTTCCAATGCGTACAATGTAAAAGATTTGGGCGCGGGTGGTGTGTGGCACAATATCCCCTATAAGAGAGAGATTTTAGACGGGGAATATGAGCATTTAGCATTAGTTGCTGACCCACGCTATGAAGAAGCGGTCATTATGACCCCGGAAGATTTTAAGAGTTACAAGGAAGCCAAAAAGAAAGAACTTGACGCGATGTCGCTTGATAACTCTAAAAAAGCAGTAATCAAAAAATCAGTAGAAAACAACAAGGAGAGAAAGACAATGTTCCAGTTTTTCACTAAAAAGAAAGTAGAAAATATGGACGGTGTCGCGTTGCAAGACGTAGAGGTCCAGTTGGAAAATGGTTCTTCTATGAAAATCGGCGACATTGTGAAGTCTGTTGAGGAAAACCTCAAAAAAGAAGCGGATAAAACCGACAAGACCGACAAAGCCAACGAAGCCGACGAGGACAAAACGGACAAAACCGATAAGCGCAAACTTATTGAAGAAGTTGGCGGCTTTTTGAAAGAAAAGGGCCTGTCCGACGAAGATATCCGTTTTGTAATCGGCAAAATGGAAAAAGATGCCTACGAAAAGGACGAGGACGGCAAAGAAGCCAATGGCAAAAAGGCCAATGAAACCGACCCCGCCAAAAAGGACGACAAAGCCAACTGCGACCCCGCCAAGAAAACCAACGAGGACGACAAGGACAAAAAAGACGACAAAGACAAAAAAGACAAAAAGGACGAAGAAGCCGCTGACAAAAAGACGAACTCCAAAGAGCCTAGCGACTTTGACCGCCTTTTGAACGCTGTCGGCTCTTTTAAAGCAAAAGAGAGTGTCGTGGAAACCTTGGAAACCCGTTTGGAACGCGGACAAGATTTGTACGGTAGCGAAAAGTAAAGTAAAAAAGCAGTAAAGCAAAAGCAAAAAAAATTAAGGAGATAAAAATGACTCAATCTTTAAACCAATTTAATCAAACTGCCGAACGCGGGCAAATTGCGCTCCGCGGCGAAGGCAATAACCTGATTTCTGTGGTTGTAGATAGCGCGGAAGCGGGTGTAATCAAAGCGGGCGACCTGGTGGTATTGTCCGGCTCTAACGGTGGTATTCCTACTGTTAAAAAAGCGGCGGGAGAAGCCGGGGAAGTAATCCTTGGTTTTGCCGTTTATAATGTAATCCAAAACGAATTTAAAGCGGGTATGCTCTTGGAAATTGCCTTGACCTCTGTTTGCCTGACGATGCAAGCGAGTGCCGCTATTGCCGCGGGCAAATCTGTGGCCTATGACACCGCTACTGACTTGGTGCAAGAAGCCCCCGCTGTGGCCGCTGTTGCGACCCCCGTTGTCGGTGTTGCCTTAACGAAAGCGACCGCCGCCAATGATTTAATTGTGGTTTACATTAAAACTTTGTAAAACTTTGTAAATAATTGAGAGGAAAACTAAATGACCTTTAAATTTAAAAACAGCAAAGGGGAAGAAGTAACCCTTAACCAAAAAGAAAAAGCCCTGGCTTCTGCCTTGGACGAACAATACGGAAAATTGATGAACGCGGCTGGTATTGTGGTTGATATTACCACGCTGACCACGGCTTTGAAATCTGTTTCCCACCAGAAATTCTTTGAAGTAGCCCCCGGCGACTATATGCCTATTAACGTAGGCGAAGGTGCTTTCGCTATGGAACTGCTGAAATGGGTTGATTTTGCTCCGGCTACCGACTTTGAAGCGGGCAATATCAAACTGGGTATGGACGGCTCCAAAATGGCGACGGCTGATGCGGGCGTTTCCGCTGTGAAATCTCCCATTATTAACTGGGGTAAAAAGATTTCTTGGGATTTGTTCTCTGTGAACGTAGCGGCCACCCAAGGCAATTTTGATGTGGTATTAGCCAAAGAACGCTCCCGCAAGAAAAACTGGGACCTTGGTATTCAAAAAGTTGCTTTCTTGGGTGCTAAAACTGTGCCCGGCGTGTATGGTTTACTTAACCAACCCGATGTAACGAAGAACGCTGACCTCATTACCGGCCCGTTGTCTGGTATGACCGCCGCGGAACTTTCCACGTTTGCTTCCAAAGTAGCCGGTGCTTACAGAAAGAACTGCAACTACTCTGCGAAACCGACCCACTTCGTAATCCCCGAAAGCGACTTCTTGGGCTTGGGTACTCCGTCCAATGCGGAATATCCGTTACTCACCAAATTGCAAGTGCTTGAAAACGCTTTCAAAGCGGCTTTCGGTGCTAACTTTAAAGTATTGCCTATTGCTTACGGCGATAAGACCGTTTCCGGCTTGGAAAAGAACGTGTACGCCCTGTACAACTTTGACCCGGACTCTTTGGAAATGAATATCCCGGTGCAATATACTAGCACGATTGCGAACACCATTGACGGCTTCACTTGGCTGAACACCGCTTATGGTCAATACTCCGGCGTGAAAGCGTACCGCCCGAAAGAAATGCTGTAC
The DNA here is from genome assembly GCF_021632165.1 of Candidatus Avelusimicrobium fimicolum. Lineage (NCBI taxonomy): Bacteria > Pseudomonadati > Elusimicrobiota > Elusimicrobia > Elusimicrobiales > Elusimicrobiaceae > Candidatus Avelusimicrobium > Candidatus Avelusimicrobium fimicolum. The sequence goes on along the minus strand of NZ_JAJWTS010000022.1, from coordinate 11,677 downwards.
TTTGAGTTCTAATTAAATTAAGAGAGAAAAAGGGAGCGCATTACATTATGGAAAAAGGCGTATTAATTAGAAACGAAGGACAATGCAAAGTTACCTTTAAGGGGGGGGAGATTTCCCCCTCCGAATACAAGGTAGTATCTGCGGGAACGGCGGCCTTGTTACTCTCCTATCCTTTTATTAAGAGAGTACCGACGGCAGAAGAAGTAGAAGCCGAACAAACCGAGCAGGAAGGGGCTAAAAACGATAATGCCAAACCTGTTGTAGAAACCGAAGCCAAAGCAGAAACGCCGGAAGAAACCCCGGCCAGACGTGGCAGAAAATCCGCGTCCAAATAGTTTTGATTTGAGAGGAAAGGGAAATGGACATAAAGTATCCTATTACAGTTGACGAGTTTAAGGGCTATTTTTACAGAGATTTCCCTTTTCTCCCAACAGAAGAAGAAGTAGAAAACCCGCTTGATTATGTGCAGGATAAAGACATAGAAAAAGCGATGTTGGAAGCCTACACCAATTTTAATGCCGGATTATGGGAAGAAGAAGTCATTTTAAAAATGGCCTTTTCCTATTTAACGGCGCATTATTTAGTAACCGATTTGAGCAATGCCGCGCAAGGGGTAAATGGCAGTTTTAGCGGCTTTATGAGTAGCAAATCTGTGGGTAATGTATCTGTTGGGTATCAATTACCGCAATGGATATTAAATGACCCGATGTATAGTTTAATCGCGCTGACTACTTACGGGCGCAAATACTTGCAATTAATTTTACCGCGTATGGTAGGGCAGATTTTATCTGTTAAGGGTACCACAAGGCCCTAGGCCCTAAAAACGCGCTAGGGGGCTAAAATGGCTAACAATGCGGAAGTTAAAACAGACTTTACCATATTAGACCGGGTTTTAAATATGTTTCGCGGTGCGCCCTATGTGAAAATCGGTATCTTGGGGAGTAGCACGAGCCGCAAGATTAAGGCCAATAAGAGAGAGGTTTCCTCAAACGCGGCGATAGGTTTTAAAAACGAGTTTGGTTCGGTAAGTGAACATATCCCGGCGCGTAGTTTCTTGCAAATGCCTATTAAATTAAAATTTAATGAGTATATGGCAAAGAGCGAGAAATTGAATAAAGCGGCCTTTGAAAAAGCCCTGAAAGAGGGCACGCTCTTTAAGTTTATGACCTTAATGGGAATTAACGGGGAAAAATGTGTATTAGACGCTTTTGCGACCCGCGGTTTTGGGAAATGGAAACCGAACAGCCCAAAGACAGTAGCCCTAAAAGGTAGCGACAGCCCCTTAATTGATACTGGGGAAATGAGAAAGTCTATAACATCTTCTGTGGAAAATGTTAAAAAGAAATGAGGTAAGAAATGTTTAAAATTGTAAACGCGGGGCAAAAGACCCTTAAAAAGATTTCCGGCGGTTTACCTAACGTGAGTGATGTCATTGTTAGTTGGTTTCAGCCGATGACCTTTAAATTTCTTACCGATAACATTGTGGATTTTGAAAATGAGCCTATAACGGTTGAGGTAAGAAGCGAGGGGGTAATACAGCCCTTTACCAGTAAAGACCTAATGGCGAAGCCGGAAGGACAGCGGTCTTGGGCGTGGAATATGCTCCATTGTTTGCCGGACGTGGTTTTAAAGGTTGGGGAGTACGTTTTAATTGACGATGTAAAATATCGGGTTATGAAATGTACTGATTATAGCGATTACGGCTATTTAGAGTATGATGTGGTGGAAGCCTTTACAAAAGCCCCGGAAGTGCAAGTACAGGGTTAGGGATAGGGAGATACGAAAAATGGCAAAGAAAAATTTTCCAACGAAATACACCGAACCGCTAAAAGTCATCGCCGATATTTTGCAAACCAAACTAGGGCTAAAAGCGGGCCGGGTTATGTTATACAACCAAAAGTATAATATTCCCAAAGACGATAAAATTTTTATAATGGTTGGCGAGGAAGATAACGACGTTTACGCGGCCAGTACTAATACAATGGACACACCAAACGGCAACGGTTATGAGGAGCGGAACGATGTTTTGGTCCGCGCTACTGCGGTTATAGATGTATTAAGTGCCGGCCCGGAAGCGCGGGAACGCAAGCACGAGGTTATAATGGCCTTAAACAGTATCTATTCCCAACAGATGCAAGAGTTAAACTCTTTGAGAATAGCCAATTTACCGGTTGGCTTTGTGAACACTAGCGACCTAGAAGCAAGCCAAATGCTGAACCGCTTTACCATTAAATTTAACATTTTGTATAGAAAGAGCAATAAAAACAGCGTAGATTACTACGATAAATTTAAAACCGAAGTGGTTGGAAACAAGTAACAAAAGGAAGCCCAGACCAACACTAGGTTAAAGGAGAACAAAAAAATGGCAGAATTAAGCATTACTAACGTTGTTACTGTAAGCGTATCGGCTCCGCAAAAGGGGTTAAGCGCATACAATGTTAATAATATCGCATTGTTTACCGACGAAACGCCCGAGGGCTCTTTTGGTGCTGACGGTTACAAGATTTATAAAGGTATTAGCGATGTGATTACTGATTTTGGAAGTGATAGCAAGACGGTTGCTATGGCTACCAATATCTTTTTGCAGACCCCGAATATGCAGAACGGTAACGGGTATTTAGTGATTATCCCGTTGAAACAGGACGAAACCCTGGCGGTGGCCTATGCCCGCGCGAAAGGGTTGGTAGATTTTTGCGGTATTGAGGCTACGAAAGCCTTTGAAGATGCCGATGTCTTGGCGGCCGGTGCTCTTATTACGGCTGATAGAAAACTTTACTTCCCTGTGTATAGTGAAGAAACGGCCTTGACGGCTGAAACTGGTATTATTGCCAAAGTAACGGCGCAGAAATTAACGGGTGTACGTTGTTTATTTTACACGGTAGCGGCCGATGCCAACAAGTATGCCGCGGCCTATGTTTCCCGCGCTTTGAGCACCAATTTCAGCGGCTCTAACACGGTGCAGACTATGCACTTAAAAGACCTTGCCGGGGTAGAAGCCGATAAAGGTATGACGGAAACCCTGCTCCAAAAATGCCAAACGGCGGGCGCAGATGTTTACGCTAATATCGCAGGCGTTGCGAAAGTGTTTTGCTCCGGGGCAAACGATTTCTTTGATAACGTTTACAACCTTAACTGGTTTGTGGGGCAGGTGGAAGTGGCTTTGTTTAACCGCTTGGCTACTGTATCTACGAAAATTCCGCAAACGGAAGCGGGTATGTCCTTGCTTAAAGAGAGCGTGGAATTGATTTGCCAAAAGGCTATCAATAACGGCTTTGTGGCGGCCGGGAAATGGAACTCCGCTGATTTGTTTGGTAACCCCGAAGATTTGCGCCGCTGTGTATTAGATTATGGTTATTATATCTATTCCCAGCCCATTGTGGAACAAGACCAAACGGAAAGAGAAGCCCGCCAGGCTCCGCTAATCCAAGTGGCTATCAAATATGCGGGTGCTATCCACAAAGTTAATGCTATCCTTTACATTAACAAATAAAAAAGGCAAACAGGAGATAAAAAAATGAATTTAACTCTTACCGGAAAAGATACCATTATTATTGACGGCCGCACGCTTGACCTTGGCGACGGAGATGTCGCGCAGGTAGCGTTTAGCAATAACCTTGTAGAGGTTACGGTGGGTAAAAATGCCAATGCCTTATTTGCTGAAAACGCAACGGGCAATATGGCGGTTTTGACCTTGCGCGTACCCCGTGGAAACGCTGATGACAAATACCTTAACAGTAAACTTGCGGCACAACGCAAAGATTTACCGGGCTTTGTCGTTATGAGCGGCTCCATTAAAAAACGCTTGGGCGACGGCGACGGAAACATTTTAGTTGATACCTACACCTTACAGGGTGGCGTAATCCAAAGAATGCCGGACGTGAAAGAAAACGTAGCGGGCGACACCGAACAGGCCATTACTGTATGGACCTTGGCCTTTGCTAACGGCGAACGCGTCCTTGGGTAAGGATTGGAGTCAGCACTAATTAGGCTTATTAGGAATAATTCCTAATAAAGAAAAGGGAGATTAGAAAATGGCAGAAAAAATTATCTTACAGAGTGGCGCGGAGTTGGAAGTAACCGAAAGCGATATTTTAACCCAGCACAAACTGTTAAATGCGGTATGCCAAGAGGTAAAGGGGCTAGATGTTAGCCCCCTTGCCTCCGGGGCACAGGTAAACTTAAATGTGATTAAAGACTTATTCTGTATTATGTTAGGTAGCGACAAAATCGCAAAGGCAATAGAGCCTATGTTGCGCCGGGCTACCTACAACGGGGTAAAGATTAATGATTTTAAGTTTTTTGATAACGAGAAAGCGAAACCTGACTTTTTAGAGGTTTTGAAGGAGGTGGCGAGGGTAAACCTTGCCCCTTTCGGCAAGTTCGTATTATCGCAGTTGAAAGCGCAGGGCGTGGCTTTGGGAACGAAAGCGGGCACGGCTACGACCAATACGCCCCTAAAATAAAGTGTAGCAAAGATTGGGATAAAGTCTTATTGCTACAATGTTTTAGGCTAGTAAAAGCGGGTTATGGCGATTTAAACGCAGTACGCAGTATGACGGGTAGCGAGTTCATAGGGGCCTTGCAATATGAGGACTTTTTGACGGACTACCAAAACGCATACATCGCGAACAAAACCGCAGAAAATAAATAAACACATAGGAAAGGTATCAAAATGCAATTAGCGTCCTTGTTTGTAAAGGTAGGATTAAGTGGGCAAGATAGCCTGTTACAAGGTTTGGGGAAGATTAGGACCTCTACCGCGGTAGCGGGTGCAGAGATTGCCGCCGTCATTACCGGGCTAGTGAAAATGACTAGCGCGGCGAAAGACGCGGCCTTGGCCCTTGATAAATATGTAACCTTTACGGGCAAATCGGCGCAAGAATTGCAGAAACTTTCTTTTGAATTAGGGCAAACCGGGGTTAGTATGTCGGAAGTACAAGGCACATTACAGGCCTTGGAAAGACAGCGCACGGATATGTTATTAGGCCGTGGGTATAACCCCGCTTTTGTCCTGTTAGGAATTGACCCGCGCACGGACCCGGTGCAGATGTTGGAAGAATTGCGCGACCGGGTGCAGAGGATACAAGACCCCAATGTAGCGAAAGCCTTGGCTAATCAGTTAGGTATTAGCGACGAGATTTATTATTCTTTGACGAAAGACAGCAAGGCCCTGGACGAGTTCGGGCAGAAGTTGATAATGACGGACAAAGAGCGTTTAAACCTAATCAAAATGAACCGCGAGTGGGAAATGCTTTTGTGGTATGTGAAGAACCTGGCTATAAAGTTTGGGGCTATGAACGCGGAGTGGATTAAAGACTTTTTGCACGCGGTGGTGCGGGTGGTGCAGTATTTCGGCGATTGGGCTATGAAGATAGCGGAAATGGTAGAAAAGAATAAGACTTTGCGGGCTATCTTAATAGCGTTGGCGGCCATTTTTCAGCCGGTTATTACCGGGGTGGTAGCGTTTATCGGGGTATTGGAAGATTTGATAAACTTCTTAAACGGCGCGGATAGTGTTATTGGCCGTTTTGGGAATTACATTGATAAATATTTTGGCGACTATATCCGGGGGGCTATTGAGTTATTAAAGACCTTTTGGGGGTGGTTGGATAAAACTTTCGGGCTTATTGATAAAGTAAAATCTCTTTGGGACGATACGAAAAAGAGCGCGGGGGGTCAGTTTATCTCTAACAGTTTAGAAGCCCTTAAAATGGGCTTTAAAGAGATGTTTAGCCCGGAGAACAGTAGCGCGGGCACGAACGGGTGGGCGCACGCTTTCGCGGGCGTACCGAACGATTTTAACCCGGCTTACTTGGCTCCCAATGTAACTAACAACTCCATCGGCGGGAACAAAAACCTTAATACGACTGTAAACAATTACAACACCTTTAACGGGTATTCCCCGGACGAATTGCGGCCGCAAATGGTAGCCTTGACGGAAAAAGATGTGTCGGATGCGCGTATGGAAAGCCCGGAAAACGCGGGGAACATTTAAGACAAACTAGGAGCGGACAAAATGGATATTAGCAAACTGGTAGAGAGCAACCTTTTAAACAACACGCTAAACAGCGTGGACCTTTTATCTTCGGTAATTGACACCGCGGCCCTAGTAACCCCGCAGGAAGATGTCGGCTTTAACGGGTGGCTCTTTCATATCCCGCAAGATAGTTCTTTGGAATTTAACTCCAATATCACGGACCATTATGTTGAGAACAATAAAGCGGTGCAGGACAATGTATCTTTGCAACCGATAGAGTACACAGTAACGGGGCTTATTGGCGAGTTAAACTGGCGTGATGTGTACGATAAAACCCAACAGCAAGTTGCGGCAGTAGAGGACAAATTGCCTATTCTTTCCATTTTAACCCCGGAATTGACGGCGCAAGCCTTGCAGACCTTTAACCTAGTAGATAAAGCCTACAATACCGCGAAAAAGTTGGAAAAACTGGCGGGGGATAACAACGATGATGGGGTTTATGAACAATTTTTAAAGCAAGCGGGAAAGAGTTTCACTTCTGCGATACCTGGGAAACTGAAACAACAGGAATTGGCGGTAAACTTTTTCTTTTGGGCTTGGCAAGGGCGCAAATTATTTAGAGTGCAGACCCCTTGGCGCATTTTTGAAAATATGGTTATAAAGAGTTGCCGGGCTACTCAAAGCGAAAGCGGCAAGACGGCTACAAACTTGGTAATCACATTTAAACAGTTAAATATTATAAACTGGAAGATAGTAAACAAGAAAATCGGTATGTCCCGCAACGCCACGCAAACGGCCGCGCAGGTAAACAAAGGCACGAGCAAGACGGAGCAGGACACAGACGGCTTTTTATTAAAAATGGCAAAAGGTTTTGCAAACTAGCCAAAAAGAGGAATTTTCATTATGTTAAAAGTACCTGATATCACTAATGACCCGCGGCAGAAATTTACAATCAATTTACCGGAAGGCAACAGGTTGTCCTTGGAAATGCGTTTTTGCCCGACGCAAAACGCTTGGTACTTGGATATTGACTACAACGATGGCGAGTGGGTTTTAAAAGGTACGCAAATTGTAACGGCCTTTAATCTTTTGCTACCTTTTGAAAATGTTTTAAACTTTGGTATTGCAATTTTGACCGACGGAAACAGCGAGCCGTATTTTGTGGACGACTTTTTGACGGGCAGATGTACTATGTATATTTTGGAAAGCAAGGCAGATTTTGAAACTATCAAAAAATACAGGGGTTTCTAGTTTATGCAATTAAAATTTGGGCTAAACTATAAAATTAAGATACAGGTTAATGACACGGAAGAGATAGAAGTAAGATATCCTATCTCTTGCGAGTTTTCCATTGACCGAAACACCCTAGCACAGGCAAATACGGCAAGTTTTACGCTTATTAACCTTGCGGAAAACACCCGGAATAAGATTTACAAAGACCAGTACCAAACGACGGTTTACAAGGGAGTAGAGTTTTACGCGGGGTACGGGCAAGATTTATCACTTTTATTTAAAGGGAATATCAAACGGGCATACAGCGAGCGTATTGGCACGGAATTTTACACCAAGATAGAAGCCTACGACGGCGGCTATGCTTTTGTAAACGGGTATAGTGCGCGGTCCTTTAACGCGGGTACACCGAAAAACGATATTTTAGATAGCCTTATTGCTGATTTGCCAAACCTTAAAAAAGGGGTGGTGGGTAAAGGCTTTGAGGACGATTTAAAAAAGGGAAATGTTTACAACGACAACACAATGCAGTTATTGCGGGCAATAACCAATGAACATACCTTCGTGGATAATGAGCGGGTAAACATTTTGCTTGATGAGGAGTGCTTGCGGGGTAATGTGGTACGGCTGAACGCAAATACGGGGCTTTTGGGAACTCCCTTAAAAGAGGAAAGCAGTATCACATTTAATATGATTTTTGAGCCTAGACTTTTGGTAGGTCAGGCTTTGTACTTGGAAAGCACGACGGAAAAAAACTTTAACGGCAATTACAAAGTAATCGGTTTTAGGCACGCGGGTAATATTTCCGGGAGCGTGGCTTCCAAAGTTATCACGAGCGCAAATCTTTGGTACGGGAAAAACCCCCTTGTACTGGTAAACTAAAAAAGGGAACAAAAAGGAGCGGCAAATGTCTTTACAACCTAACAAAATCCGCCAAAATGGCACGCTAGCAACGCTTTTGGAAGCCAAGGCTATGGAACTAGCCCGCCGCTTAAATTGTGTGCAAATTGGCACGATAGAAGCCTTTAACGCAAGCGAACAGACCGCGAGCGTATCTTTAAACTTTAAAAGGGTAATCAATGACACTTTAAAAGACTATGCTGTCTTGGTGCAAGTGCCTTGTATTGTTTTAAACGGCGGTGGTGGTGGGTTAAGTTTCCCTATTTCCAAAGGCGATACCTGCGTGGTATTCTTTAATGACCGCAATATGGATAACTGGTTTGCCACAGGTGCGGTAATGGAGCCGGACACCGCGAGAACGCACGATATGAGCGACGGCATAGCCCTGGTCGGCATCCGCTCTTTGGCTAATCTTTTATCGGGCTATCTTACAGACGGCGTGAAATTGTGGTATAATAATTGCCAAATAACGCTTAAAAATGGCTCTTTAACGATAGATAACGGCGGTGGCGGCACGGTAACGCTTGACGGGGGAAATATCACTATTAGTGGCTCTATGGTAACCGTACAAGCACCGAGTGCAACCTTTACAGGAAATGTAGCAGTAGGGGGAAATTTAGCGGTAACAAGTGCCTTTACAGTACAGGGCAAAGATTTAGGGCCGGCACACACGCACGGCGGCACGCAACCCGGCAACGGTAGCACAGGAGGAGTGAACTAATGAAAATTAGAAGCATAAAAGGTATGACCCCGCCCTTTACTTGGGAGTTTGGCAAAGGCAAACAATCGTATGACATTGATTTACAGGCCGTAATGACGAACATTAAAACGCGGTTATATAGTTTTAAAAATGATTGTTTCTTTGATAGTGATAACGGGATTGATTGGTTTAATATCTTGGGAATTCCAAACAACCGCGCCCGGCTTTTACTGGAAATCAATAACACGATTTTGAACTCTTACGGGGTGCAAGAGATTATTTCTAGTGATGTAACTTTTGACCCGGAAACGAGAAAGGCCAATATCACATACGAAGTTAAAGTATTTGAACAGGTTTTGACCGATAGCGTAACTTTATAACGTAACATAATATAACAATGAAAAAAAGGAGCAAAAAATGCCTGAACTCACAGATAGAGGTTTAGAAATCAGTACCTATAATGAAAATTTAGAAGCCTTGATAACTAAATTGAAAGATATTTACGGCGACGATATCAATGTAGAAACGAACTCCCCGGACGGACAGTTTGCGGGCATTTTTGCACAGGCCCAAACGGACCTTGACGAACAACTGTTAAACATTTGGAACAGTTTAAACCCGGAGAAAGCCACGGGTGTAGCATTGGATAGGTGTTATTCTTTTAACGGGATTAGGCGCAAAGCGGGCACTTATACCTATGTAAACGAGGTTTTCACTTTCAGCGGGGCTTGTGTCTTAAAGGGTATTGAAGAGGACGGCGCGGAAAACGCTTACACAGTACGCGACAACGCGGGCAACCTTTTCTATTTGGTAAACCGCCACACGCAAGCGGCCGCGGGAACGGCTACCTTGCAAGTACGCGCGGCAGAAATCGGCGAAGTAGAGGTTTTACCGAACACGATTAATACTCCTGTAACGGTGGTTTTGGGTGTTACGGCGGTTAATAACCCTTTCCCGGCGATTTCAGTAGGGGTAAACGAAGAAACGGATTTTGAGTTTAGAACGCGGCGCAACCAATCAATTTACGCGGCAAGCAAAGGATTTGACGAGAGTATGACATCGGCCTTATTGGCTTTGGCTGATGTAACCTATGCGGCGGTTTATGATAACCGCTATGGGGAGTATAACCAGTACGGAGTGCCCTTGCACGGCTTATGGTGCGTGGTAGAGGGCGCGGGCGACCAAGAGGTCGCAAAGGTTATTTATTCTAAACTTTCGCCGGGTGTGCCCTTGTTTGGTAGCATTGAAGAAATCGTAACTGATGTATATGGCAAATCCAATATCATTAAATTTGACCGCGTGGGGCAAGAAGCCCTGTATGTGCGGGGCGTTTTGAAATCTCCAAGCGGCCGCGATTTTGACGTGGCAAGTGTGGTGTCTTACATTACCTCTAACTATAAATTCCTGGTAAACCAAACAGTTACTTCCAACGATATTATTTCCTTGGTGCAGAAATACAACACGGAGAATAACATTGATTTGGTGGCCTATAATTTAGACGTATCAAACGATAACGCGGTATGGGCAGAGTATGTAGCCCCTAAAAACATTATTGACCGCTTTGAACTTACGGCAGACACAATAACCTTTACAAAGGGATAGTGCGGGGTGCTTATTTATGGCAAACGAAAAAACGGAACGGACCGAGCAGAACGAGCGGACGGAAAAGTTTTTAAATTATTACGCTAACCTTTTGATTATGCAGTATAGGGGGAGTGAGCAAAACAAAGATTTTGTGAAAGCCCTGGTTAATACCGCGTATATGAACGGTGCGTATGATATTTTTAAAAACTTTTTTGACTTGGAAAAGGCCGCGGGTGCACATTTGGAAATCTTGGGCCTATATGTCGGCGCGTATCGTATGTATAACCAATACCGCCTTACAGACGAACAATTAACAATGCTGATTAAAATGCTTTCCGCGAAAAACGGGTTAGGTGCTACCAGTGCGGAAATCAGCAAATTGTTATATAGTGTTTTCGGTGATGATGTGTTACTATTTAACAATTATGATATGTCCATTAGTTATTTTGTTTCGCAGAAGTGGGGGGATTTCTTTACCAATGTACTTTTGGCAGGTGGTTATCTCCCGGTGCCGCAAGGGGTGGGAGTAAAGTTAGTTATCAAAGTACCTTACACAAAAGTTTTTGGGTATGCTGACGCTTATGACGGCTTGAATACCAATGTCATTGTAGGGTATAATGATTGTTGGGAGCCGTACCATACGGACTGGACTTATTTAGACAGTTCAATGATTAAAACTTATTTGGCAAGTATTAGTTAGTTAATTAGTTAATTTAAATTCTTAAAGAGGAAACGAAAAATGGCCGAAAAATTAGAACGTAAAGTAATGGAAGTTTACGGCGAAAATGCCGCGACGCGCGATATTATTGCTTATGGTAGTGATATTGCGGGGAACATTGTAGAAACGAAGGACCCTGATGTTATCCAAACGGAAGCATACAAGACAGGTGTCCGCTCGGCGGTAGTGGGGGACAACTCCACGACCTTACAAAACAGACAGGCCCTAGACTTTTTATTTTCGCGCCAGTTAAAGTACCTTTATCAGCACGGTATTGCGGAGTGGGGCGCAACGGAAACCTATTTTGTAAACTCTCTTGCCGTAGGTAGCGACGGAAACATCTATGTATCATTAACGGACAACAACAAAGGAAATGACCCTGTAACCGACACGACGAACTGGCAGCCGTTCCCAACACCGGCCCAACTTGCACAAAAGGTAGCAAAAGCGGGCGACACGATGACAGGCGCATTAAAGATGTCAGGCGAAAACGAAGTAAGATTTGGAACTGATGATAATTTTTATAATATTAAAAAAGGCACAGATGGGCTAATGCAAGGAAACGGCA
>NZ_JAJWTS010000021.1:0-28246 GCF_021632165.1 Candidatus Avelusimicrobium fimicolum | reverse complement strand
TGGAAGAAATCGCTTTGCAGAAAGGTTTTATTACCAAAGCGGAGTTAGCACAAACCTTGTCCAAGTGTCCGTCTAATACCTATTATCAATATGTAAGCTGTTTATTAAATAAGAACTAGACCCAACTTGACTTATATCCCGATAGTAAGCGGTAATAGGGATGGATAAATACTCTTTTGCCCACCGGAGAAAAAGGCCCCAAAAGGGCCTTTTTTGCGGTCTATAAATACTGCTCTAAAACCCGAATGGATAAAAATCAAACCAAAACCCCGACGAGAGAGGGGAAAATTAGACAACAAAAAAGCCGCTTACTTAAAAGCGGCTTTCTAAATGGTCGACAGAGTGAGAAACGAATGAATGTCCTCAGCTGTTTCGGGCGATTTAACGCGGTTTTGTAGCCATAAAAAGCCGATTTGTGCCCTGTTTTCTAAACTACGGTATACCTATACCCCAAAAAACATAGAGAGTAATATCGGATTGGCTGCAAAATATCAAAAAGGTAATGGACTTGATTTTTTATAGTTTATAGTGTATAGTTTATTTATAAAAAACTATACACTATGTACGAGAGGTAATATATGGGGAAAATAACCAGTCACATGAAAAAGCAAATAGAGCTTTTAACGAAAACCTTTAAGAATCCTCAGGCGGTTGCATCTTTGTATCATTGGCTGGAGACTGAGTTGGCCTATACCTCAAACCACATTGAGGGCAATACGCTTACCCGCCAAGAGACTGCGTTGGTTATTAGTGAAGGTATTACCAAAGGGGAAAAACCCTTAAAAGATTATTTGGAAGCGAAAAACCACGCGGAAGCCTTTAGATATATTCTTAATGAATTGTCCAAAAATAAAAGGATTTCCCAAGATGATATCTTAAAAATTCACTCTATAGTGCTTAAAGGAATTAACGATGTTTTTGCAGGCCGTTACCGTAATGTTCCCGTACGCATTAAAGGCAGTAGTGTGATATTGCCCAATCCGGTTAAAGTATCAGATTTAATGATGTCGTTTGAAGAATACTTACAAACTGAAAAAGATGTAATTAGCCGCGCTATTATGGGGCATTTTAAATTTGTATCTATTCACCCGTTTATTGATGGGAATGGGCGTGTTGGGCGTTTAATAATGAACTTAATACTTTTACAGAATGGTTTATGGCCCATTATTATCCGCCCTAGAGATCGCAAAAAATATATAAGCAGTATCGAAAAGGGGCAATTAACACAAGATACTACTGCTTATGAGGCATTTATGTATAAGGCATTGGAACGCAGCTTTGAAACATATGTGGATATGTTTTATCCCAAGACGGATGAAACCAAATTGCTTAAAATTGGGCAATTTGCCAAAGCCGTTGGCGTGCCTATTTCAACGGTGCGCTATTGGTTGCGTGTCGGTAAATTAATTCCGGTTGCCAAATCAGACGGTGATTTTATGCTTTTTAGTTTGGAACAGGTAAAAAAGTTTAAAAGAAAATGATGTGGACATAGATTCGAATCACTATCTGGTGTGGCCCGAGCGGTAAGTTGGATCCTGCAAATTTGGAGCTCAGAGAAAACGCGGGAAAAATTGCAGTTTACGACGGAGAAAAAAGAACTCTGAGACCGTAACAGATAAGAAAAACAGGTATTCTCCGACGGGAAAACTTTAATTCTTAGACGAAAAAAGCACCTTAAAAAAGGTGCTTTAGAAGATGGTCGGGGCGGCGGGATTCGAACCCACGACCTCACGGTCCCGAACCGTGCGCGCTACCATCTGCGCTACGCCCCGTAAATAATTTTTAAATGGTCGGGAAGGCGGGAATCGAACCCGCGATCTCTCGCACCCCAAGCGAGCGCTCTACCTCTGAGCCACTCCCCGAAAAAAGCAGTCTTTTACTGACTACCTAAACATTTTATCATTATTTTAACAATTCTTCCAGTATTTCTTTTATTTCTGTTAAAAGTTTGACATCGCTGTGGGCTTTTTCGGTTTTGCTTGCTGTCGGAAATTGATATTTAGACAGTTGTTTTTTAGCACCTTCTAATGTTAGTTTGTGTTTGTAAATTAAATCTTTAATTTTGAGAATAGTATAAACATCTTCCTTGGTGTAACGGCGGTGTCCGCTTTCCAGGCGAATTGGACGGATGAGCCCAAATTCAGCCTCCCAATAGCGCACGGAATATTCCGGCACACCGGTAATGCGCTTTACATCGCCGATAGAAAAATAGTCTTTTTGTTCAATTTCTTCTATTCCCATATCCGTATTATATCAATTTGGGAGAGCGGTGCGCTTTATGAGTATTTTTCTGGCCGTTTGCTTGCTTTTGGCGTAAATAAAAAGCCTCGCAAAAGCGAGGTTTTTTAAGTTTGCGCCCGGCGGGAGTCGAACCCACATTTCCAGCTTCGGAGGCTGACGCTCTATCCATTGAACTACGGGCGCGGAAAGCATTTACTCTATTTTATCAAAATTTGGGAGACTGCGCTTTTAAGTTTCGCATTTTCCGGTAAAATATCCTGTTATCTAATCTGAAAAAGGCACATTATCGGGAAACGCTTTTTGATAAAATATAAACAAAGGAGGAAAATATGAAAAAAATAACAGTATTAGTGGCTGCTATTTTATTGGCGGCTTGCAGCAAACCCGCGCCGACGGAGGAGAAAGCCGCCCCTGTGGAGCAAACCGCCGCGGTAGGGGAAATCTATACAGGTGTTTTGCCTGCGGCGGACGGCCCGGGTATCAAAACCACGGTTGCCCTGTTGCCGGACGGTACATTTACTTGGACGAGCGAATATTTGGAAAAGGCTGACGGTGTGTTTGAAGATAAGGGAACTTACACGGTTGAAAACGGGGTGGCAACGCTGACTATTCCCCAGCAAGAGGGCTATTATTTGAAACTCTCACCGGGGCAGGCAACCCTGCTTGACCAAGACCGGCAGCCGATAACCGGAGAACTAGCCGAGCAGTACATTTTAAAAAAAGCCAATTAAAAAAATTCCCGAGTGTTCCTCGGGAATTTTTATGTTATGACGGGGCGACGTGGCACTCCATACGGCTTCTGTACGGGGCTATTAATAGTTTAACGATTTGCCTTTTGGTCTTTTTGCCGTTGTCGTTTCGTTGGTTGCAACATTACAAAAAAAGTGTGGCTCTACTAGTCAAAAGAGGGAAAAAAGCAATCCGTCCGATAGTGTGCGGTGTAGTGCTTTTTAAAAGGGTTGTTTTATTTTTTTTTTGTTAAAATTTTGACAATTAAGGCCGGATATACCCGGATGTGTCTGCTGTATAAAAATGCGTATAAAAGGCCGTTTTGCTCAAATATAAAGGTCTTAACAAGGAGAAAAAATGAAAGGGTTTAACAAAATTTGGCGTTTGTTGCCGTCATCCCCGAGAGTTTCTGTCGGGGAACTGTTTTTATTCAAAAAGGAAAACGACAGATTCCCGATTACAACCTTCGGGAATGACAACGAATCCAAGAACGACAACAACGGATCCCCGAACCCTGAGGGCCACCAACTCCTCGGGGATGACGACTTTATGAAAAAAGAAGGTCATCCTGAACTTGTTTCAGGATCTACATCTTGGGTCGTTAGCCGTGGCTTTACCCTTATTGAACTCTTAGTTGTTGTCCTTATTATCGGTATTTTGGCGGCAGTGGCAGTGCCGCAGTATCAGTTGGCGGTGGATAAATCTAAATTTGCGTCCAATATGCCGCTGTTAGATGCGACGAGAACGGCCCAAGAAGCCTATTATTTGGCAAATGGCCAGTACGCTACGGAGTTTGACCAGTTAGATATGCAGATACCGAAATCCTTTACGATTAAACTGCCCGAAAGTATGGGCGGGGATTGTTGGGAAAATGGTACTTCGGTGATATGTACGAATCAATGTTATTCGTATTTGGCTCCGTGGGGCACTCAGGCGGCAATCTATTTCCGAACATACGCGCATAGCAGTTCTAATACTAAGTTATGCGCCAATGCAGATGAGAGACGGGCTTGCATAATGGGAAAAGGAGAGCAAGACAGTTCTCAGGTGGCCCGTTGGCGCAGGTTGTGCAATTCATTAGGTACCGAAACTTCCCAACACTATGGCGGGGGTATCTTTGCTACGGCACCTACTTTTGATTTACGTTAGTTTTATTGCTTTTTTCCGCCTAAAAAGACGGCTTGTAAATTAAGTTGCTCGTCTAACAACACAATATCGGCCTCAAAACCTTCTTCCAGGCGGCCTTTGTGGGGGATGTTTAATAAGTGCGCGGCATTGGTGCTGGTCAGTTGCGCGGCTTCGGCGGGAGAGTAGCCAAACTTAACCAGATTTTTAAAGGCCTGCGCCATTGTCAGCGCGGAGCCGGCAATTACTTTGTCCGTTTTACGCTTCCATACACCGCCGTCCAAAATAACATCTTCCCCGTTGGCAACAAACGGCCCGGACGTAAGCCCGGTTGGTTTTAGGGCATCAGTAACGGCAACAATGTTTTCAAGCGGTTTTATATGGCGCAAAAAACCGACCACGTCCGGGTGGACGTGTACGCCGTCAGCAATGATTTCGCACGAAATTTCCGGGTGCATCAGCACCGCGCCGGCGGCTCCGGGGTTGCGGTGGTTGAAGCCGCTCATCGCGTTAAATAAATGGGTGGTGTGTTTTATGCCTTGTTGGACGCCGTGTAAAAAATCGCTATAGGTGGCGTTGGTGTGTCCGGCTTGTATCAAAATACCGCGGGCCAAACAGAAATCAATAATAGGGCCGATTCCGGGGAGTTCCGGGGCCAGGGTGATATTGGTAATGTGCCCTTGGGCGGCCTCGTAGAGACGTTTCATATCGTCTAACTGCGGGGGGACAATGTCCTGCGGTTTCATTACTCCCGGTTTTTGGGGAGAGATAAAAGGCCCCTCCAAGTGAAACCCGATAATTTTGGCACCTGTTTCTGAGCCTAGGGCGGGAAGTAATTTTTTTAAAAGGGCTTCCATTTCGTGCGGACGCGCACAATAGAGCGTGGGGCAGAACGCACATACACCGTAGCGCGCCAGTTCGTCTGACATTGTAAGCAGGTCCGCGGGGTTGGCATTTTCCGGTCCGTGCCCGGCAAAGCCGTGGATATGCAAATCAATAAACCCCGGCACGGCCAGCGCGCCTTTGGCATCAAAGGACGGTGTGTTTGGCAAGGAAACTTCTTCGGTAAAAATTTGTTTGATTTTTCCGCCCGAAAGCCACAGCGCCGCCGGCCTTATTTTGCCGGACAGAACGGCGCGGGCATGGGTAATTAATAAATCTTGCATTTAATCCTCTATCTGTAACGTCCAATGCTCCCCGGTGGGCGTTTCGTCCATTTGCCGGGCCAGTTGTGTTTTAAAAGGCTCCGGCAGTTGTTCGCACGCTTCGGGGTCCGCCAATAAGGTGGCGTGCGGGTGGAGTTTTAAGGCCGTAATGGGCCAGTTTAAATCTTTTCCCGGCATTGCCAAATGGGCTACGGCTTCGGCCTTTTTTTCGCCCGAGGCTAAAAATAATACTTCTTTGGCGTCCGTTACCGTGCCTATCCCTACGGATAACGCCTGTTTGGGTACGCGGTGCGGGTCGTTTAAAAAGAAACGCGAGTTAGCCTCTATGGTGCTGGGGGTTAGGTCCACTAACCGTGTTCGGGTATTAAAGGCCGAACCCGGCTCGTTAAAGGCAATATGTCCGTTGCGCCCCACTCCGCCCAGGAATAAATCAATGCCGCCCAGTGCGGCGATAGCGGCCTCGTATTGGGCACACTCTTGGTTTAGGTCCTTGGCCTGCCCGTTTAAAAGGTGGATATTTTCGGGCTGGAAATCCGTTCCGTCAAATAAATTACAATGCATATAACTACGGTAACTCTGCGGGTGGTCCAACGGCAGGCCGACGTATTCGTCCATATTAAATGTAACAACATTTTTAAAGGATAATAAACGGTTTTTGTAGAAAAGCCGCAAATTGGCATACATATCCACCACCGTTCCGCCTGTCGGCAAACCCAGTACAAAGGGCTTTTTGGGCATTGGCGCAAAGGCATTAATTTTTTCCTTGATATAAGCCGCCGCCCACAGCCCTAAATTCATTTTGGTTACTACTAAACGCATATAAAAAATCCCCTATTTTAAATATTGTTTTATTTCATCTGCCAAGAGGTCCGCTTCCGGCCCGATAACTACCTGTACAATGCCGTTTCCGCCATTTACTACCCCGCGCGCCCCCAGTTGTTTGAGGGCATTTTCTTGTACTTCGGTAGCGTTTTTCACTTCCAAACGCAGCCGTGTGGCGCACGCATCCAGCGATAAAATATTATCCTTTCCGCCTAAGGCCTGTATATATTTTTCTCCTCGGGCAAGAGGCTCGTCCGTATGTGTTTGCTCGGGAGCCGGCACCGCAGGTTCAGGGGTGTTAGGTGCCAAAACGGCTTCCGGTTCCCGTCCGGGAGTAAGTAAATTCCATTTGGTAATGGCATAGTAAAAAACAAAATAATAGAGGACTCCGTATGTAAGCCCTACGGGTATTAATTTCCAACCGTTTGTGCCCAAGCCGTAACTAAGTAAATAATCAAAAAGTCCGGCGGAAAAAGTGAAGCCGAGTTTCACTTGCAAAAGGTTCATAACGACGAGAGAAAGGCCCGTTAATACCGCGTGCAACACATACAGCGGAAAAGCCAAAAACATAAACGAAAATTCAATCGGCTCCGTAATCCCGGTTAAAAAGGACGTAAGTGCCATAGACAAAAGAAGCCCAGCCGTGGCTTTTTTGCGGGCGGTATCGGCGGTTTTAATCATCGCCAAACACGCGGCAGGCAGGCCGAACATCATCACCGGGAAGAAACCCGCCATAAAAGTACCGGCTTTGGGGTCTCCCGCAAAAAATCGGGTCAAATCTCCGTGTACCAAGGTATTTACGCCGTTTTGAACGGTGGCAAAATCACCGAATTGGAACCAAACCAAGTTGTTTAAAATGTGGTGCAACCCGAGCGGAATTAACAAACGGTTGGCAAGCCCGTAAAAGAAAAGGCCTATACTGCCGGACGAAATCGTCCAGTTGCCAAACGCGCTGATAGTGCGCCCGATAGGCGGCCATACAAAGTAAAACACGCACGCAAGCAGTAAACACACCGCTCCCGTAACAATGGGCACGAAGCGTTTCCCGCCGAAAAAGGCCAAGTATGGGGGAAGTGCTATATCCTTGTATTTATTGTACAGGCAACCGGCCACCGCGCCCGTAATAATGCCGCCCAAAATATCCATATTAATATCGGGGTCCAGGGTTTTTAGGGTAGCGGTTAAAATCACATAACCGACGAACGCGGCCAATGCCGCGGCTCCGTGGTTTTCTTTGGCGAAGCCGATGGCTACGCCGATAGCAAAAATAATGGGCAAATTGGTAAAAACAGCCCCGCCCGCCTGCGAAATAAAAGCAACATTAAGCAGGTCCGGCTGCCCGAGGCGCAAGAGCAGCCCTGCAATCGGCAGGACGGCAATCGGCAGCATAAGGGCCTTGCCTAATCGGACTAAAAACTTACCAATAGCGGTGCAAACTATTTTTAATTTTTCCATAAATGCTCCTATGATAAGGCAATGTATTTGCGGCCCAAGGCGCGTACTTCCTGCGCCGAGGTTAATTCTAATGCTTGTGCGGCAAGTTCTTCACATTTTTTGTGGCTAACGCGGCGGATTAACGCCTTTACTTGCGCAATGTTTTTAACGCCAACGGCCAATTCGCTTACGCCCAGCCCGATTAAAAAGGGCACAGCGGCCAGGTCGCCCGCCATAGCCCCGCAAACGGCTACGGGGCGGTTATATTTTTTTGCCCCTTGGCTAGTTAAGGAAATGAGTTTTAAGACGGCCGGGTGGAGCGGGTCCGCCTGCGCGCTTAATTCTTTGTGTCCGCGGTCAATCGCCAGCGTATATTGTGTTAAATCGTTCGTGCCGATAGAGAAGAAGTCCGCGTGCCGGGCCAGTTGTCCGCTTGTAAGCGCGGCGGAGGGGACCTCTATCATTGCACCGATTTGCACCTGTTCTTTTATGCCTAATTGTTCGGCCTCTTGGGCGATTAATTTTTTGAAAAAGATAATTTCTTCTGCAAAAGTTACCATCGGCAACATTATGCGCACTTGGTTAAGGGGGGCTGTTTGCAAAACAGCACGGATTTGGGTGCGGAAAAAATCTTCATTGCGTTTAAATGCGCGGATACCGCGCACCCCTACAATGGGGTTATCTTCCGGCAGAATATTTACAAAAGGCAAGGGTTTATCTCCGCCGGCATCCAACAGCCTAAACGTGGCTGACATATCCCGGCAGGCATTGAGTGTTTCCTGATATACGGCCTGCTGTTCGGTTTCGCCGGGTGCGTCAGCGCGGTTATTAAATAAAAATTCGGTGCGTACGAGTCCTAATCCTTCGGCTCCGTGTTGTACGGCTAATGCCGCTTCCTGTGGAGAGGAGACGTTGCCTTGCACAGAAATATGCACGCCGTCAGAGGTTAGTGCCGGCTCCTGCGCTTGGGTAGAAGCCTCTTGCAGCAGGGCCTGTTCCTTTTGATTGGTGGCGGCGAAATCTTTTAGTTGCTCTTTCGTCGGGTTGATGACGGCTTTCCCTTCGTCCGCATATAAGAGGACGGGTGCGCCGCTTGGAATTTGAAGTATATCTTCTCCGGCATTTACTATGGCGGGCAGCCCCATATTGCGCAGCAAAATACCCGCGTGCGCGGTGGGCGAGCCGTGGGCCAGCAGAACGCCGGCGGCTAACCCTGCTAAATGGGATACTTCGGAGGGGAGCAACTCCTCGGCTATTAAAATGCAGCCCGGGGGTAGTTTCGGCAAGGCATATTTCTGCCCGCTCAGCCGCCACAGAAGGGATCGGCGTAAATCTTTAATGTCGGCAATACGCTCCATTAAAAAGCGGTTTTTTGTCTTTTTTAAAATATCTATACTGGTGCGGACGGCTTCGTTTACGGCATAAGATGCTGTTTTGCCGCGGGAGACCGCTTCCAAGGCGGTTTGGTGCATAAGCGGATCCTGCAACAGTGCTAAATGGGCAGCCAAAATATCTTGCGATGTTTTGTGCGGTTCGGCCGCAATTTTGGCTTGCGTTTCGGACGTTTCCGCTTCCAACGCGGCGGACAAGGCTTTTAATTCCTCTTGCGGGTTGGTGGCATTTTCCTCGTATTGGGCATCTGCCGGTTTAAAAAGAAAAGCAGGTCCTTGGGCAAGGCCTCCGCAGGCACACAGGCCGGAAACTTCTGCGCCAGCGGAAAAATCTAGCGGAGTCTTTTTGTTTTCTGTGGGGATAGATAGGTTCGCCCCCTTTTCGCCAAAGGCATTTTGAAAGGCTTTTTCCACTTGGGTCAGAAAGGTTTTGGCTTCGCCGGTCGGACCGCCTGCTTTTACCGTTACTTGGCTGTTGTATTCAAGCGCCAGCCCCATAATACCCACTACGCTTTTAGCGTCGGTGCTTTTATCTCCGCAGCATATCTGTACGGGATAGGCATAGGCGGCTGCCAAACGGGCCAGTACGCCCGCCGGACGCGCGTGCAAACCATTGGAATTTAACACGGTAAAAGGACCGCCCTGCGTAAAAGTTTGGCTTAGATTTGCGGTAGTTTGTTCGCTGGACACGCAAACCTGAAAAAGCGGTTCGCCTGTTTTGGCGAGTTCCGGGGCAATACCTTGTACCTTGGTATCGGCCGGAGCAGTTACCACTAACATAATAAGGGAACTGGCGGCCTTGGCAAGTGCGGTGTGTGAAAATTTTAAAAGGGGTTGGCCCTTTTTAACTGTCTCGCCCTCTTTGACGAGCGGAGTAAACCCTTCGCCTTTTAAAGAGACCGTTTCCAGGCCGACGTGGATTAAAATTTCTATCCCGTTTTGGGCAATAACCAGTGCGTGCAGGGCTTTGTTAAAATTGATAATTTTCCCGTCTATCGGGGCGTAGATAGTGTCTCCGGCGGGGTCAAGGGCAACTCCGTCGCCCAACATACGTTCGCTAAATACCGGGTCGGGCACTTGTTCAAGCGGTACAACTGCGCCGTCAATCGGCGCGAAAACGGTTAAAGGCATAGTAAAATACTCCTTAGAATTACTTTCATTATAGTATATTCTCGGGTGCTTTTTATACGGATTTACATAAAAAATCCCGGCTTGGCAGAAACCAAACCGGGAACAATAAAAAACAGGCTTATTTATCTACGGTTAATAATTCCGTGCCTGTGTGGGCGCCAAATTCAGGCGCGTACATAGATTGCGCCTGTGCCGGGAGCGCGCGGAATTTGCCGGGAATTGTCGGTCGGAGTACATAAGAAAGCGTTACCTTTCCGGCGGGTACCCGGTTGATAAAGAACCGGGTGGCCGCTTCGCGTGTTTCGCGGTATAAGGACAATTTATCCCACTCCCAACCGCTTGTTAAATCCTCGCTTTCAAAGCCGGCGGGCTTGGGGTCATCCAGCAATACATATTCAAATTCACTGTCTGTTGTCAGCGTGAGGTGCACCTCCACCTCGTCGCCTACTTTTATTTCGTCCAAATCCTGCACCGGGCGGAGTTTCTGTACCCCGTCTTGCGTAAAGCGCGTAAAGTATTCGCGCGTTACGTTGATAACTCCCTTGGGCGAAGCCTTTACGGTGGGCGTTTGGTACAGCACTGACAGCGAAGCAAAATCAGGCATTATGCCTTGTTTGGTAATTTCGGCGGTTTTGGTTTTATCGCTGATTTGGCGGCCCGTGTGCGTGAGTTGCAGGTCTTGCGTCCAGTCCATTGGCTCAAACGCGAAGTGTTTTTGCCCGCCGTCCCAATTTACCTGATAGGTTACCGGGAGCGACAGCGCGCCCTTGGCCTGCATTATGTCCAGCAGGGCAAACACGGCTTGGGCCGCGGCTTTGGAATTATTCCACCCGGTTACTTGGCGGTTAAAAAGCAACCATTGGGTCATAGCCTCTATTTGGGGGGCTTGCGGGCGGATTTCTGCCAGTGCGCGCAGGGTGGCCGTTTGGGTGGAAAGAGTGTCTCGGTACCAAACCCAACTTTGTTCCTCGGGGGCAAAATAGGCTCCGGCCAGTTTATCCTGTTTCATACGGGATAAAACGAGGTCCAGGTATTGGTTGGCTTTTATATCGTCTCCCAATCGGTGGTAAACGGCCGCCGCATAGGTTTGGCCGAGGGCCGTCATAAAGCGGGCGTGTTCCCCGGCATAGTCGGCCCAGCGCTTAATATAGGGTTTTGCCTGTGCGATTTGTGCCCAGTTTTGGGGGAACGCGGAAAGAGTATAAGCCGCATATAGCGCTAAGGAAACCGTATCTTCGCTGCCGTCTTTATCGGCCTTTAATTTTTGTTCAATACGGGGGACCATATAGGAAATTGCCTGTTGGGTTTCGGCTTGCGGTATTTCCGCACCGAAAGATACGGCGGATGCAAACGCATTTAAGGCATAGAGGGTTAAATAATCGTCGTCGTGTCCGCCCGGGAACCACGCAAAAGCGCCGCTTGTGTTTTGGAATTTTTTAAGTTGCGTGAGTTCCTTGTTTAGCGTTTTTTGGACCGTTCCCGGATTGAACAAATCTACTAGATCCGCGGTTTTGCTCTGGCGGCCTTGGGCTTGGCGCAGCCACGGTGTTTGTTCTAACAGCGTTAAACGCAACGGATCCTTTTCGTTCCAAACGGCATCTTGACCCGTACGTTTGGGCAGTTTAGAAACCGCTTGTTTCAGTTGCGGATAGGTGGTGTAGAACCGGTGAACCACAGCCAAGGGCGCATAGCGGTTTAAGGTGCTGACAAGGTCTTTGTACGGGGTTGTCAGCAGGTTGGGCATAGAATTAAGCACCGAAAGGGCCAAACTGGGATGAATTGCCAGAACCGCCGTTTGCATATCGGCGGCGGGTACGTCTTTCAGTTCGGTCAGTTCCAAAGTGTTTTGCCCGTTTTTAAGCGCGGTATTGACCGTAGCCAAGGTGCGTTGGCGGCCCGGATAAACAGGCAAGGTTTTTTGTTCGCCGTCGCTTGCCTTGCCGCTGCGGGCGGTGGCGGTAATGCCGTAGAGTGCGGGAACATTGGGGGCGGTAATTTCCCACGTTACAAATTCAGTTGCATTTGCGCCAACGGTTACGCGTTTAGCCGTATTTGTCAGGCCGAAATCCATGAGGGCATTTGCTTGGTCCTTTTGGATAGCAAGAGCGACCTCGGTAGTAATTTTTTTACCCGTTAAGTTGGTAACGGCGGCCTGTAAAATTCCTTTATCGCCCTCCCGGAAAAAACGCGGCATTTGCAGGCGGACCATAAAGTCCTTGCGGGTAACGGTGGCGGCGCTGAACGCGCCGAAATCGGCATTTTGCGTAAGTGCAAAACCGACAATATTCCAAGCCGTTAAACTCTGCGGCAAGGTAAATTTAACGATACTTTGCCCATTAACGACAGGCAAGGCCGCATTAAAATACGCAGTCGCGGCAAAATTGGTACGCGGGGAATCCGCAGAGCCCTCATCATTGGGCGCGGCGGCGGTATCAAAAGATTCTTCGGTTGCGGTTTCTTCGGCGGTTTCAGCAAAACTTTCCTTATAGGTGGCTTTGCTTGCGGCCAGTTGAGGGGCGGCCCCCATAGCGGACTTTAACATTGCGTTGTTGGCGCGCGAAAGCCCGAACATACGGTATGGGCGTGCCGCCATTTGCAAGTTGCTGGCGGGTAATCGCGGCGCCGGGGTAAAGGTATGCTCCGTTTTTCCTGTAAAATAGTTGGAAAAATATCCGTTGGCCTGGTTAGAGGTGCGGTCGGCCGTTTGGGCATTTTGCGGGAAAAGCGCCTGCGCCGATAGTGCGTGTTCCGGTTTTGCGTAATAATCTAACGATTTATCATATACCGTCAAAGCGGCTTGTCCCTGTACGGGACGGCCGGCAGCATCTTTTACGGTTAATTTCCAAGAGGTTTCCTCCCCGGGGCGGACCTCATTAGGAACGTCAATAATAGCCGATAAATTCTTATTGTTAAAGGGAATTTTTACGGTTGCCTGGCCTTGGTGGAACGTATAATTGCTGGCCCCAAACCAAGCAAGCGCCAGCCCGCCGCGCGCCTCTTGTTCCACCGGGAAGGTGTAAACCGACACACCGCCGGGTAATAAATCTTTATGCGTAAGGAAGGTTTCCCCACGGTAGATTTCCACACGTTTGGAGCCTGTCAGATTGCCTGCCCCCAACAATACGCGCGCGGTTTCCCCGGGGTAATAAGTTTCCCGTTGAAAGAGCGTAACGTCCGGCAACTGCAACTGAGAGTGCGTGTCCGCTACCACAAAAACCATACTTTGCGTGCCGGCTTTGTCCGCCTTTAAGGTCAGACGGTAAATTCCTTCCGGCAACGCGGGCAAAGATAAAGTCTTTTCTCCGGCGGTTTTAAAGGAAATATCCTGCGTGAAAGCGGTTTTTACTTCCTTAGCATTTTTAAATTGGTTTTCCAATGTGCGTTCCGGGTGCGGATAAAAACGGTTTTCCTCTTGGACTTCCGGCAATCTGTTTTCCAATAATGATACCTTGACAGATACCTTGCCCGTTACTGCGTTGCCGTCTGCATTGGTAAGTGTGAGCCGGGCAAAGTCGGGCGTTTGGGTATTGGCGTCATAAAAACCTTGCGTAAAGTCCAGTTTAAAGAGTTTAGCCAGCGTGCTGACCGTAAAGGTCTTTTGCGTGCTGATAGGGCGGCCGCTTTCGTCCAACACTTCGGCTTTTACCACATATTTGGCAAAGGTTTCGTCCTTTTCCTGTTGGCGGGGGGTAAAGGAAATTTTAAAAGATCCCTTTTCGTCCGTTTTGGCGGAGCCTTGTGCGATAACGGTATCACCGCCGGCAGGCGGAAATATGGCCCACCAGTAGAAAGGTGGCAGATAGTCTTGGCGGTGTATCGTATAGTTGATGACGGCTCCGGCCAAGGGTGCGCCAAAATAGTACCGGGCTTGGCCTGTTACAGCGGTTTCCTTGTTATATTCCCGGGCGGCTCCGTCTGCGGATAAAGTGATTTCGTAATCCGGGCGTTTGTATTCTTCTACTTGGAACGACTGGTAGGTGCGGTAGGTCCGGTTATTTGCGGTCAAGGAAGCCTGTATTTGAAAGTAGCCTAACATTGGGTTGTCCGGCAGGGTAAATTCAGCCTGTGCGGTTCCCATTGCATTGGTGGCAGGGCGGGCGGTAAAGACGGTGTTGCCCGAAGCGTCCGCCACTTTGATTTCCACACGTTGATTGGGAAGAACCTTTAAGCCGCGCGGCAAGGTTTCAAAAGCATTTAAAGCGAGTTGAACCTTTTCGCCGGGGCGGTAAATGGCGCGGTCCGTTTGCAGGAAAAGCCGTACCGGTTCGTTATTATAAAAATGAAAATAGAGCGCCGGGGCAAAGGCGCGGCTGCCGTCTTTTTCTGCCAAGGGGCTGATAAAATAGTTGTTATTGGTGTTCCGTCCGCTACTGACCGTAATGGGGCGTACAAACGCGGCGGAGCCGTCGGCCTGGGTAACGGCTTTTTGGCGGGTCCCTTTCCAGGTGGTGATAATGTCCAAATTAGCGTTTCCTTCCGTTTCGCCTGTTTTTAAATTAGCGGTGTACACGCGGAATACATTGGGGCGGAACGTTTGCGTCTTGCCGGACAGAGTGGCTACATACTTATCCGGATTGTCCTCAATAGCCCCGGTAACGAACAAGGCCAAATCGGTGGCATTTAAAACGGCCCCTTGCACGGGCGCGGAAGCATCATCAAAAGAGGCGTCATAACTGGCTAGCACAAAGTAGAAACCGTTTTCAAGCGGGGGGAGCGCAACAGTGGCCTTTTGCTCAAAATAAGGGCGTTCGTACATTACTTGTGTGGAGGCGGCTTTGTAAGGCGCGCGGGAAAGCACTTCCTTTATGTTTTTGCCGGATAAACGCGTGAGAAAATCCCACGAGTTCACCGTTCGGCCAACCTGCCCTGCGCGGTAGAATTTTAACAGTTCCTCATACGAGGTTTTGTATATACGGACAAATACTTCTTGTGCGTTCCGGGCGGTGAAAGATAGTTCTGTCTTTTGCGGATTAATGGCCTTGGGCAAGGCATTAAAAGATAGTTCCTTTTTTAAAATTTGCTTTTCCAGTTGGGCGCATTGTTTGGCATAGTAGCCATTGTTTAAGCCTTTGCCAAAGCGGGCAATTTTAAGGGCTTCTTCGCGGTCGCCGTTGCGGTTCCATAATAATTCGGCGGCCTTGTAAGCCGCATAAGAGCGGCCATAGTCGGTATTGTCGGCAGACACATAGCCTTTAATTTTATTCCAAAAGCCCAAGGTTTGGGGGGTAAGACCGCTGATGACGTTTAACTGGCTGACGGCGGCGTTAAGGGCTTTTTCTTTGTTGTTAAGTTCAAAAAAGCGTTCTTGCGTAAAGGGCAATAAAATAAAATCGGTTTGCCAAAAGATTTTGGCATTTTGGCGGCCTTTTCCGTCTAGCAAATAGGCGGTTTTTAGAAGGTAAGCCAATTTTTCGGCCTGTTCCTTCTGTTGGGGCACAACCTCGGCATATCCGTCTAAATATTCGGCATTTTCCAAACGGGCGGGGACAACGGTCTTTTGTGCAGTTAATCTGTTGCGCCACTCAAATACCACATAGTCAAATAGCGTGGGAATACGCTGGGTATCGGTTTCCTTGATGTTTAAAATAAGGGTTTCGCGTTCAACCGGGAAATTGATAAGCGCGGCGCGCATAGCCCAAAGCGTTTCGTAATCTTGGGTGATGCGGGATTCCCACTCGGCTTGGGTCCAGGATTCGGGGTCGTTTTGCGCGTCCTTAGAGTCTATTTGCCGTTCGTTTAATAACCGGCGGTAAACTGAGGCGGCTTGATCTGAAATTTGGATACGGTAGAGCAAAAAGCGCACTTTCCACAAATCGTTTTCAGGCAGGGGATAATTCCAAATGGTTTTAGCGGCATTTAAATATTCGCCAAGGCCGTATTGGCAGGCGGCATAGCGCAGTTGGGCGTGCAGACGCTCCTCTCCGGTGGCCGATTGCATTAATTGTTTGTACTGTGTGAGCGCGGACGAATAATCACCTTTTGCAAAAGATTCCTCCGCCTTGGGCAGACTTTGCGCCCCAATCGCCAACGGCAACAGCAAAATGCCTAAAATAAGATAAAGTGTTTTTTTCATACAATTCCCCTTTATATAAAAATTACCGGAGATGAAAAATCTCCGTCCGCCCGAAGGAGGATAGAGATTTTTCTGTCTATATTTTAATTTGTCCGGGCTTACATTTGTTCCGGCGCGCTTACGCCGATAAATTCCAGCCCTTTTTTAATCCGCTCCGCTACCCGTTGGCAAATAAATAAACGGGATTTAGTTTGTTCCAAGTTATTCTCATCCAGCACGCGGCAGGTATCGTAGAACGCGTGGAACAGGCCCGCCAATTCAACCAAATAAGTGGTTAAGTGGTGGGGGCTTAAATCTGCAATGCAGTTGCGCAAGACGTGTTTGAGCCAAATCAGTTTTAACAAAAGTGCTCTTTCCTGCGGGGCAAGCGGAGTGGTAATGCCGTTATAATCGGTAATGCCCGCTTCCGCCGCGGCTTTGAAGATAGAGTGAATACGCGCGTGTACATACTGCACATAGAAAACCGGGTTTTCGTTGGTGCGCTTTTTGGCCAGGTCCATATCAAACATCATATGGGCATTGGGCGTGCGGCTGGCAAAGAAGAATCGGCAGACATCTGTACCCACCTCGTCCATTAATTCACGCAAGGTGATAAAGCGGCCTGCACGCTTGGACATTTTTACCTGCTCGCCGTTTTCAATTAAATGCACCAGTTGGTGGATAATCGGTACAAAAGTTTTTTCTTCGTGGCCCAACGCGTGCACAGCGGCCTTCATACGCGGCACATAGCCGTGGTGGTCGGCGCCTAAAATATCAATTAGGGTATCGTATCCGCGGTCGTATTTATTTTTGTGATAAGAAATATCAGCCAAAAAATACGTCGGGCGGCCGTCGTGGCGCACAAGCACGCGGTCCTTATCGTCCTGTGCTTCGGCATCCTTGGTGGAGCCGAACCAAATCGCCCCGTCCTTTTCGTAAGTATAGCCTTTGGCCGTTAAGGCTTCCAAGGCTTTCTTAGGGGCTTGGTCTTTGTGCAGGTCTGATTCGCGGAACCAACGCGTAAAATCAACGTGAAAATCTTTCATATCCTGCTGTTGGGTTTTGATTAACTCTTCCATTGCCCAACGGCCGTATTGGTCTTCGGGCAAATCAGCCGGGATACGTTTGGCTAAATCAATTAAATAAGTGCCGTGATAGCCGTTTTCCGGCGGTTCTTTGCCCTCTTTGCGGGCCTTGACGGACACCGCTAACAGTTCGGCCTGATTGCCCGCATCATTGACGTAATATTCGCTGTCGCAAGAGTAGCCCAATGCGCGGTGGATTTTAACCAAACTGTCGCCCAAACTGGCTCCGCGTCCGCTGGCTACGTGCAAGGGACCGGTAGGGTTGGCGGAAACAAATTCAATTAAAATATTGTGTTTTGAGGTTTCGGCACTGCGGTCTTTAATACGGCGGTCGGAAGCGCAGGTAATAACAAAGTTGTCTTCCAATTTTAAATTGATAAACCCGGGCGGAACGGCTTGCGCATCGGCAATGCCGGTCAGTTCGCGCAAGACCTTGCAGGCCTCTTTGGCGATTTCCAGCGGGTTCTTGTGTAACTTTTTGGCGGCAGCCATTGCCCACACGAGCGAAATGTCCGCCCCGGTATGGGCGGGCGCGGGGGCAAATTCCACTTCGGGCAATTCGCAGCCCTTAAAGTAGTCCGCGTTGGCGAGTTTTAAAGAGATGTCTTGTTTTAGTTTTTCTAGCATAAGAGGTTATTTCTTTTTAGCGGTTTTTTTAGCAGCCGTCTTTTTTACGGCAGTTTTTTTAGCGGCGGTTTTCTTGGTGGCCGTTTTTTTTACCGCGGTCTTTTTAACGGTTGTTTTTTTAGCAGTTGTCTTTTTGGCCGGAGTCTTTTTGGCTGCGGGTTTTTTTACTGCTTTTTTAACAGGTTTTTTATAGTCAATTTCTTTACCGAAACTGAAAATCTTATCAAGCGCGTAAAAATCGCGCGCTTCCGGCGTCATAATATGGGCCAAAAAACCGCCATAGTCGCTCACACGCCACATATGGCTTTCTCCGCCGTCGCGGTTGGCTTTGTAATAGCCCAATTCTTTTAATTTTTTGCTGATTTCTTCTTCCACCGCGTCCAAATGCGGTTTAGAGGTGGCAGATACGATTAGGATATAATCGCACAGCGAAGAAAGTCCGCACAAATCTATTACTTTAATATTCTCGGCCTTTTTGTCATCGGCAAGTCTTGCCGCCAGGCATACGAGTTCTTTGGTATTCATAAACCACCTCTGCAAATAACGTTATAACTGCAATAAAATTAGTCTAGCATTTTAGAGCGGCATTTCAAAGTCTTTACCCAAGATAATGCGTGTGTCGCATATCACATTGGGGGAAGAGTCTGTCTTAATTTCGCCGTTTATGCCGATAGCGCGGCTCAACTGTTTTACCTGTACTAGCCGTCCGCTGTAATCCACGATAGAGGAGGTAGCCTGTAACGTGGGATAATTATCATATTGCAAGACGTCCACGCGCAAAAGACCTTTGGCATTTTGATCGCGCAAAAATTGCGTTAATTTTAAAGCCAATCCCCGTTGGCCGGACGCATTTAAAATTTCCACCACTATCGGGCGGTTCTTTTGTGTCAGGGGGGCCATATCTGCCACCAGAGGCACCTCCGGCATCTGCTGGCGGGCCTTTTTGGCGCGTTTTGAGGAAGGGGGAAGTTTTAGGGCAAAGTCGGCGGCTTCCAACTGTGTCAGTTCCAGGGATATAAGCGCAAACTCCGCCGGAGTTAAGTTGGTGCGTTTATCGTGCCAGGCTGTGATATAGGCCCATACCGCTTGTCCGATAATAAGCGGATTGTAGCGCCAGTTATTTAAGGCTTCTTTAAAGGTGTTCCACGCTTCTTCCCGCCCGGTAATTTCGGGTGTGAAAAATTTGGCGCGGTTTAAAGGTTTACAGTTGTGCGGCGGACAGGTTTCGGCCCGTACGGAAATAGCCGCCTTACGCGTGGCCGGATTATAGGCAATATCCATAGCCGGGGAAGTCAACACCGATAAATGTACGGAGTCCTTTTCCCGGTTCGTCAGAATTTGTACGGTGCGCGAGGTAAGTTGCGCCCAAATGGCCCAAGCAAAAAGCGCGGTGGCCAAGAGCATCAGGCACCGCTCGGTTATTTTTCTTGCTTTATTAAATGGTTCCATAAGTGTGTTCCCAGCGGGCAAAGCCATTTTTGCGTATCTATGGTAAACAGAAGTTTGCGGTTAGCCGCATAGAGCAGGGCTTTGTTTAAGTCTTGCAACGCCAAATTGCGTATGACGAAGGCATCTTTGTACTTGCGGTCCTTGGAGGAAATATCCGCCACGAACAGAATTTTAGAAAGCGTACTCATATGCAAACTGCCCAAAGTATGCTCGGCAATAGCGCGGATAACGTCTTTATTGGTTACGCCAAACTCGTGCTGTGCAATCCACGCCGAAACGTAACTGTGCAGCAAACTTGGCTCCATACGGCAAATATCTTCAAAAAACGGGACTTTAATTTTATGTTCTTTGCAAAAAGCAATCAGTTCCGGCCCGGAAAAACCTTTGCCCGCGTCGTGCATAATGCCTGCTTTTACGGCAAGTTCTACATTTACGTCGTAAATATCGCTGAAAGCGGCAGCCATTTCCGCCACGTTTTTGGAGTGCAAATAACGGTTGGGCTTTAAATGGGCCTTTAACCAGGTGTGCACGTCCAAGCCATAGAGGTTATTTTCGCGGATAATCGGGGCAATAATTTCCGGAACGGTGTCCGGCACGTCTCCGCAGGCTAAAATATGCGCGCGGACACGGCTGGACGAAAGTTTTGGGAAAAATCCTGGCAAAAATAAATGGTTAAATTGGGCCGGATTTTCGTTATATCCTTTGCGTTTTCCCGCTACGACTACGGCATTATCAAAAATATAACCGGGGTTCTTCCAGTTATGCAAATCATTTAAGCAGTCTGTGCCGACCAATAAATAAATTTCCGGGTTATCGTAACGCTTTTTAAGATATTGGACTAACTGATAGGTGTAAGTTTTACCGCCCTGTTTTAATTCGTAATCGTCAAAAACAATGTTTTTTCCAAACCCCGCAAATGCCAGTTTAAGCATTTTCATCCGCAGGCGGAACGGGGTGGGAGATTTTGCTTTAAACGGAGAGTGATAGGCCGGAACAATGTGTGCGACATCCGGCGCGATGACTTTCATCGCGCGGCGAAACAAAGAAACGTGCCCTTTGTGTACGGGGTCAAAACTGCCGCCAAAAACGAGAACTTTCATAACACCTCATTATACAAGTTTTTTGGCTAAATCCAAGCCCTCTAATAGAGATTTTTCCATAAAGGAATATTCCCATTTGCCATACCGTCCCGCACACAAACACCCGCACCCTGCCAACGCCTTTAAGGCTTGGCTAACGGCGCTTGCGCGGTGCTTATCGTAAACTGCGTAGGCATAAGGCAAGGACTGCCAGAAGGAAAATAAAACGTCGTCGCTTTCTTCTATTATACCTTTTTGGACCAATGCCTTCCAAATGCGCTTTTCACTCTGCTGTGTACACGGATAGTTTCCGGGCAGTTCCACATAAAATGTGCTGATGCCTTGCGGGGCATTATCCGGGGAAAAACCGCTTTGCAGGCCGACTCGGTAAAAGGGGTCTTCTTTATCGGGGAAGTAAATCCAACTAAACGGTTTTACCGCACGCTTGACGGCAAAATTATAAACTCTAACTTGTGTGTGGACAAGTTTATTTGCCAGCGCGGAAAATTCCGCTTCCCCGGTTAGACGCAAAAATTCAGGCAAAGGCAAAGTATTTACCAAATACTCAAACGAAACGGATTGGTTGCCGCATTGGGCTGTTTTATGGGCTAAATCTATGCGCGTAACAGGTGTATTTAACGATAAATGGGTGATAGGGCGCGCCAAGGCTTCTGCCAAGGCCCCGCAACCGCCGCTGGCGGGATAATAAAAATATGCGTTGTAGCCATAGTTTTTTTTCGGCGGGGTAACGGTGCTTTTTAGTGCTTCCTCCACGGTGGGAACGGGAACAAACGGCCCGCACCAGTCGCAGGTCATTTCCTT
The DNA here is from genome assembly GCF_021632165.1 of Candidatus Avelusimicrobium fimicolum. Classification (NCBI taxonomy): domain Bacteria; kingdom Pseudomonadati; phylum Elusimicrobiota; class Elusimicrobia; order Elusimicrobiales; family Elusimicrobiaceae; genus Candidatus Avelusimicrobium; species Candidatus Avelusimicrobium fimicolum. The sequence goes on along the minus strand of NZ_JAJWTS010000021.1, from coordinate 7,093 downwards.
TGGGTCGCGTCCCCACAGTTTTGTATTATAGGGGCGCATAAAAATTTGGTATATGCCCGCTCCGAACGATTGCAAGCACCACTCTTTAAAGTTTTTGGGAGCGGGGGTGGTTTGTCGGGCACAAGCCAACAATCCGTTGAGGCAGCGTTTGCGCTCTTTTTCGGGCAAGGCAAATAAATTAGCCTGAAACGGAAACGGCACGCGGGAGGACCCGGTGTAAATCCAGGCGCGCCGTTTTACGCGGCGCAGATTTGGGCCCAAAAGACCCTTTACCAATTTTTTCCCTGCCGGGGTGTGCAAATGTAGTAGGTGTCCGCTAAAATCAAAGGTACAGCCGTTTAGCACTTGGCTTTTGCAAAGTCCGCCGGGGGCCTTTTCTTTTTCTACCAAAAGATAGTCCGTTTGACCTTGTTTTTCCAAGTGGTAAGCGGTGGAAAGCCCGGTTAGTCCGGCGCCTAGAATTAATGTTTTAACGTGCATAATTAATCCGCCGGTAATTTGAGTAAATAAAAGGTAAGTATAAGGGCCGATAGCCCGGTCAAGACAAATAAACCGATAACCAAAGGCAGCCCGGCGCGCGTAAGAACCCACGCACACCCGTTGCACAAAAGCCCTGTGGCGGCGAACGCGGTTACAATAGTGCCCGGTTTCCACCCGGCTTTTTTAAGCCGCAGGGCGATATGGTCAGGGCTGCCCTTTAAAGGGTTTTTGCCTTTTAACAGGCGGGCCAGGCTGACAAAGGCCGTGTCAAACAGGGGTACTGCCAAAATAAAGAGAGGAGCCAAAAAGCCCCAATCCGTGTGCCCGCTATATCCTGTTCCAATGGATAAAGAAGCCACCGTAAAGCCGATAAGGGTGGAGCCGCTATCGCCCAGAAAGATTTTTTTGCTTGCGTGGTTGTGCGGCCAAAAGGCAAGACACGCACCCAATAGGGATAAGGCCGCAAAATTGACATATACATATTCGCCGGGAAGTGCGATAAAAGTAAGTCCCAGCGTGCAGATTACGCCTTGGCTCACGCACAGTCCGTCCATAATGTCCAACAGATTAAAGGCGTTGGTTAGCCCCGCCACCCACAAAAACGTAAGCGGCCAAGCCACCCACGGAGAGGGAAACGCCCGTATGACTATGCCGTAATAAATAAGGGCCGCCACCGCTGTCAGTTGCACAAGTAATTTAAGGGTAATATTCACGCCTTTGGGTTTGTTTAAATCGTCCGCAAGACCCAATAGAAAAACCAGTAGGCCGCCCAAACAAATGCCGCGCAGGGTGTGTAATGTGCCGGAAGGAAAATCTGTGGTTAGACGGATAAAAACCAATCCGGATATCAAACCTAAAAAAATGCCGCACCCGCCCAGCACAGGAACCGCTCCGTGATGTGTTTTCAGCCCGCCGGGGTTATCTAAAAAGGCCCGTGAAGCCACTCGGCGGAGAATAGGCAGCACTCCCGCGCAAACCGCGCACGAGACGATACCGGCCAGCAAATAAAGGACAAAAGGTTTCATAATATTTATAATATCATAATAAGGAGATAAGATATGTTTAAAAGAATTTTAACATTTTCATTAGCCATATGGCTCTGTGCGTGTGCAGGGGGGCAAATCAAGCAAATGCCAAGCGGGATGCGCGCTTATAAAAAAGTAGATTTTTTTGTTGGCGGACGCACACAGGCGGCTTTTAAGGCCGTCGGACAAATGAACGAGGACTATGTGGAAGGGGTTTTGCGTATTAAAAAAATCGGCGCGGAAGACTATGACGTTTTGCTGATGACGGGGGCCGCCTATAAGGTGTTGCACGCAACCGTCAGCCCCGAGGGAATTGCCTACCGTTATTTGTTTAAAGATGCAGATACGGCGGTGGTGCGCGGGCGCATTACCCAGTTTTTAAATTTGTTGCTGTCTGATGCGGGAGTATTTCAAAAGTACCGCGTGAAAGACGGAGAGATTACGCTTACTTACCAGGGGCGGGATGCCAAGGAACGCTTTTTATACCGCGAGGGGAATTTTTATCCGTATGCGGCACAATCGGTAACAATGCTCAATACGGCAGATTTGTTTTATGATGAATATGCCCTCTTGGATACAACCGGCGATATAAGTGTGCCACACATTTTGGTATATAAAGACGGCAATATTACACTGGATTTAACCTTAATCAGCCTGCGGTAATGTGCGCCTTAAAAAGAGATACATCCACCCGGGATAGAGTGTTAATAAAGTTATTTTTGCCCACACGGCGCCGTTAAAATACCGGGCTATGCCCACCGTAGCCAGGCAGACGAGCAACATCACTGCCAGTTTTTTGTATTCGTAAGGAATGGGATAAACCTTTTGCGTAAAGGTAAAGAGCGCGGCTGCCATTACCGCGTAACTGACGGCTACCGCCCACCCCGCGCCCAAAATGCCGATATGCGGCACCAAGGTTAGGTTGGTGGTAATGCTGGCGGCGGCTCCTAAAAGGGTAATCCACATCAGTACCCGTGTTTTTTTGGTAATTACAGGCCCTACCATAAAGTTAATATATAACCCATAGAAGAAATATCCCGTTACAATAAGCGGAATAATGGAAAGCCCGCCCCAATAGTCAGGCCCGATTAAATGGAAATTGCCAAAAAGGTTGCTTTGGATAAGGTCCGGCATTAAAAAGGAAATGCCCAGTAAAAACCACGAGCCGAGCGCAAAAAAGAAAGATAATACCTTGGCAAAGGTATCTTTGGCATCGTTATCTTTGGCGTGCGCTAAAAAGAAAGGTCTCCAAGCCTGGTCAAACATAGACACCAAAAGCATCATAAAAACACCGATTTTAAAGTTTGCCTGATAAATACCCACCTGCTCCGTGCCCACTAAATGTACTAAAATGGGCTTGTCTATCACGCTTACCAAAAGACTTGCCACCCCCGCGGGAACAAAAGGCCACGCAAAGGACCACATTTCTTTTTGCAGTTTCCAATCAAAGGCAAAGGGTTTGTGCCCTTTCAATTCACCCCACCAAACGGGTGTTAAAACGATAAGCGAAGCCAAAGAAGCCCCGATGTTGGCCCATAAAATGGAATTCGGCCCCCGGTGCAAAACCGCCAAAAAGAATACATTTAATGCCACATTTATCACAATGGAAAACGCACGCACGCCCGCAAAATACCACGCCCGCCGTTCTAAGCGCAACTTGGTAAAGGCAATCATATTTAAAACATCTAAAAATAAAATGGCGGCGGCTAATTGAAAAAGACCAAAATTTTCGCCCAGTCCCCACCATAGGGATACTTCGGGGGCAAAAATATAGAGCAGTCCGCCCAATACCAGGGCATTAGCCAAGACTCCGTAAAAACATTGGCGAAAGACTTTATGTTTATTTTCTGCTTCACTTGCAAAACGCAGGTAACTTTGGTCCAGCCCAAACAAAAAAACTACGCTTAAAAGCGCAATGGCCGCAAAAACGGTGGCAATCGCGCCGTATTGCGCAGGTTGCAGATAATAGGTATAAAAGGGAACTAAACAGAAATTAAGCAGCCTGGCGAGCACTGTGGAAGTGCCGTAGATGAGAGTTTCTTTGCCGAGCCGTTTGATATCCTTTGCCATAAAACAAAAAAATCCGCACGGGTCTTTTTATATGCCCGTGCGGATAAATAATCCTTATAATTTTACGAATAAAATTTCCAGCAATTTTTTAAATTTGCCTTCAATTTTTTTGGTTTCGCTGATAGTTTGCGCGTGGGAAAGCGGCTTCTTTTCAATACCGCAGCCCATATTGCTTACCCAGGCAAGGCCCAATACGCTGATGCCGCATTGGCGTGCTACCAACACTTCCGGCACGACGGACATACCGACAACCGTTGCGCCCCATTTTTTGAACATTTGGATTTCGGCCGGAGTTTCAAAGTTCGGGCCAGTAGCCGCCAAATATACACCTTCGCCGGCGGTTACGCCCGTTTTTTTGGCGGCGGCAAGGGCTACCTTGCGCATACCTTTGTCATACGCTTCGGACAAGTCAAAAAACATCGGGCCGAAGGCCGGGTCGTGGTTGCCGATAAGGGGGTTGTTGCACATAAAGTTAATGTGGTCTTTCAGCACGCACAGGGCGCCGGGTTTTAATTTAAGGTCCATAGAACCGACGGCTGCGGATACCAAAAGTTTTTCCACACCAAGCATTTTTAAGGTGCGGATAGAGATGGCCAAATCTTTCATCGGGTGGCCTTCGTAATAGTGGAAACGGCCTTGCATTACTACAATGTTGCGGCCTTTATAAACACCGAAAATGAGGTTCCCGCTGTGGCCGGGCACGGTGCTTTGCAAAAAACCGGGAATAGACGTATAAGGAATTTTTACTTCTTTTTCCAAGGGCGGTATGGAACCGGCCAAACCGGACCCGGTGATAAGAGCAATTTCGGGCTTAAAGTTTTTCGTTTTTTTGTTTATATAAGCGGCTGCTTTTTTTACCTGCGCGAGTTGAGTCATATTCCCTCCAATTTACATTGTCGTTCTTTCCGGGAAGAACGCATTTTCAATATGTTCTATCTTTTCCGGCAGAACGCAGATTACATCAAATCTAATACTATCAAATTTTAAGCCCTTTGCTTGCAAATAGGCGTGGGCTGTGCGCGCGATTTTCTTTTGCTTGGCGGGAGTAACCGCCATAAGCGGCCCGCCAAAGGCCGTGTAAGCCCGCGATTTTACTTCCACAAACACCAAGGTTTTTTTATCTTGTGCGATAATGTCAATCTCTCCGTATGGGGCGGCGAAGTTTCGCTCCAACAGACGGTAGCCCTTGGCTTTTAAAAATTGTGCGGCGCTTTCTTCGCCCGCCAGGCCCAAGCGGTTCACGGCAAAATGGACGGCGCCAATAATTTACGCACCGGGGCAAACGAACGGCGGTGCTCCGGGCACGGGCCTAAGCGGCGCAAAGCGTCCATATGCTTGGCTGTACCGTAGCCTTTATGTCCGGCGAAATCGTAACCGGGATATAATTTGTCCAATACGGACATATAATGGTCCCTGGTAACTTTGGCTACAATGCTGGCCGCGGCAATAGCCAAAGATTTGGCATCTCCGTCTATAATGGGTTGTTGTTTGGCTTCCAGTCCGGAAATGGGGTATGGCCCGTCCACTAAGAGTACGGAATTGGGGATATGTTCAAATTTTTTTATGGCGCGGCGCATTGCTAAAAAGGTGGCTTGTAAAATATTTAAACGGTCAATTTCGGCGGCGGAAGCAAAGCCCACCCCAAAGGCCGCATCGGACGTTTGGAGTCGTTTAAACAGTTCTTCACGCTTCTTTTCGGTTAATTTTTTGCTGTCATTTACATCGGTAAAGTCCGCCGCGGCAGCCGGGGGGATAAAGCAAGCACACGCCACCACCGGGCCTGCCAACGGCCCCCGTCCGGCTTCATCTACGCCGATAATAAAGTCGCACTCGGTGCAGATGGCCTGTTGTTTGTCAAAGTTAAATAGGGGACTTATCATAACAGTATTATAGCAATATTTCCCCGTCAGAAAATAGGCTGTTGCAAAATTGTTACGCGTTTATCCCCGCGGAAGAAATTAAGCGGGTTTTGGATAAACTGTTTGTACAAATATTCGTCCCGTTTATGATTGGGCAATTTTTCGGGCTTGGCTATGGGAATAGACAAGTTAAAATTGACCGTTTCTTCCACTTCTTGACCTTGTTGGTTGACGATAGAGCCGGTGCGCGTTTCATTTAAATGCAAGTGCAACTTTTCCGGACGGGAATATTCGTGTGTGGTAATGCGCAGGCGAAGTGATTTATCTTTGTTATAAATAGCAATGGCTTTTGCCTTGGCATCAAACACGACGGTTATCGGGTCGCGCAGGTGCTTTTCCCCGTTAATTAAATAGCGGTAGAGGTGCGGCAGAAATTCTAGCGGACCGCTATAATTGTAAACTGCAAATTCCTGACCGTTCCCGACGGTAAATGTGCTGTTTAAATTAACGTGCCGGATACCGTGCTTAGGGTGTTTGGGAGTTAAAAATTTTTCAACGGAAAAAACCAAATCCTTTGCGTTAAAGTTTTTGGCTGTCAGGCGGGAAATATCGTTTGTAAAGCGTACGCGTAAGGTGGCTTGGTGCGCGTTGGGAGAAAATGCCTTTTGAAACTGGGTGCGGTTTTCCGCCAAAAAGCGCAAGCGTTTTAAAAAACGTAATTCCAAATCGCGGTTATTTTGCATTTCCACCCGTTTGAAAAGTTGGGTCAAATGGGGGGTAAGAATATAAAAGTGTTTTTTATAATAGGTGGAAGCAAAGGCTTCAAACATATTGGGTTTGTGGTATTTATCTGTTAAATTCCACCATTGGCGCAGAGCCTCAGTCGGGTTTTTATTGCCTTTTAGCAATTCTTTAATATGCTGGTGCGGGCTCATCGGCATCCGGCGGGATAAGTTTTGACTGACGGCTTGGGTTTGAGCGGCCAGTTTGGCATTTGCCTTAGCGGACATTTTAGCCATTTGGGCGGCCGGGATTTGTGTGGCAACGCGTGCGGTGGCTAATTCAGCAGGCAGACTTGGCACGACCTTAACTTTGGCTGATTTGACGGCCTTGCGCGTGGCTTGGAACCCCTTTTGCGCCCGGACAGGCAGAGTGGTGCTTAATAAAAAGAAAGCGAAAATCAACGGGATAGTTTTTACGATGCGTGTGTTCATACTAACAGTATAACACGGGAGTTTTGTAAAAAGAAAGGGCTAAAAGACCCAGACTGCTTATAGGTCCTTTTGGGTAAAGGGAAGAGAAAAGTGGAGGCTTGTTTTATTGTTTTTTTCATTATCCCGGAGTGTTTGGCGGCCCGCAGGGTTCGGGGATGACGGCTTTATAAAAAAAGAGGTCATCCTGAACTTGTTTCAGGATCTACCGCTTGGGTCGTTTGCCTTTTGTATTGTAGTTGTCGTCATCCTGGAAAGTTGTAGTCCAGGATCTGTCGTTACTCTAAAAGAGGACAACAACAGATACCGGAACGCTCCGCACCGGCAAACCTTCCGGTATGACCTTTTAGATAATAACCCATAAGGTAGATTCTGAAATAAATTCAGGACGACGTTCCTTGTTTTATTGTTTTTCGTGTCCGTCATTGCCGCGTGGCCTTGTTTTTTT
>NZ_JAJWTS010000020.1:0-28992 GCF_021632165.1 Candidatus Avelusimicrobium fimicolum | reverse complement strand
CCTCTGTATCCAACAAAATCTAAAATATTGGACACAATAAATTCAGGAGTAAAAATTCTGCCATTCTTTTTAGTAGAGTTTATTTGTCTAGCCATATAATAAATGCCATTTGCAAAATATACTTTAATTCTATCAAAATATATCTTTTTTGATAAACAAAAACATCGCTCCGCCTTTCTCGCCCTATCGCAGGCAAAGCAGTTTGCCTGCTCTCGGCTTGCCACTTCGTATGTTAGCAACATTACTCAAACAATGTGGCTTAATTAATCAACAGAACGCGGCAAATCTGCCGCACGCAGGGCACAAAAAACCACGCTTTCGCGTGGCTTTTAAATGGCTCCCCGAGTAGGGCTCGAACCTACAACCTACCGGTTAACAGCCGGTCGCTCCACCATTGAGCTATCGGGGAAAAATCTATTTTTTAAACTGCTTATTCTTGCTACATAATTATTATAGTAAATCCTTTTTGTTTTGTAAACCATTTTTTTTCTCCGACGATAAAACCTGCCAAAAATCTTCTCTTTTTCTGGCACACACGCTCAAAAAAGTAAGCCCCATAAATACCGCGCTTACAAAAAGCAACGTGTTTTGCAGGCCCGCAAAACTAATGCAACCAGCCAATCCCAGCACGCAAACGCTTTCAATCGTATAGGTAGCCGTCGCATAAAGGCCCAAGGTTTTACTGCGAAGCGGCACAGGCGTACGCATCAAAATAATGCTGCTAATCATCGCCCCGAACGCACCAAACGGCACACCGCTAAAAACCGTCGCCGCCAAGACGACATAAGTAGGCAACTTGAAATATAATACCAAAATTGAAAGCAAGTAGCCTAGATAATTACACGAAAGAAGCGTAAAGAAGGAAAATCTCTTAGCCGCGCCGGCAAAAAATAACGCACCCGCAAAGGCTCCAAAACCAAAGGCCGCCCCCAAAAAGCCCAAATAAACGGAGTTGAACCCATATTCATATATATAAGACGGAAGCAAAATAAGTTCCCACGACTGTCCTAAAATAAAAGTCGGCAAAGTAAACAAAATGGGTTCCCAGAGCATACGGTCCGTTTTTAAATGGGATATCACCTCGCGATATCCGGCCAACGGACGCAACTGCCTGGGCCGGCGGTTGCTAAAAACAACAATGCACAAAACGACAATGATAAGGCAAAAGAATACGCACAGTTCCCACGCATACAAAAGGCCGCAGCAAGCAATCACCGCCCCGGCAAGCAGCGGCCCGGCCACCGCCATAATGCCGTCAAAGGCTTCTATGATGCCGGAAGTTTTGGCAAGCGGAACCTCGGCATAGCGCGAAAACGTAGGCGACAGAGCCGTCCGCGCCAGTTGCCCGGGCGCATCAAAAAACGAACTTAAAAAAATAAGCAAGCCGATAAGCCACGGCAAATCTTTGCCTGTCAAAATAAGAACAGGAATTGCACCCAAGAGCAAAAGTTGGATAACCTCGCACGAGAGCATTGTTTTGGAACGGCCCAACCTATCAATAATAGGCGCGCCAAACAGGGAGGAAAAAATATTCGGCAGCAGCGCACAAAACCCCACAACACCCGTCCACAAAATACTGCCGGTGGACAACAAAACATACCACGGAAGCAAAATTTGCATAAACTCGTTGGTCAATGACGAAAAGGCTTCCGTTGTTAATATCAGCCTTAGGGGCGTTTTATTCGCGCTTTTAGTTAGTAATAGCATATTGAATATATAGAAAAATTATATAAAATGATAGTTAGAAGGTGTGAATTATGGCAGAATACAAAGATTATTACAAAATTTTAGGCGTGAGTAAAACCGCCTCGGACGCTGATATAAAAAAAGCGTTTAAAACAATGGCCCGCAAGTATCACCCGGATATGCACCCGGAAGCGGAAAAAGCCAAATGGACAGAAAAATTTAAAGATTTAAACGAGGCTTATACCGTCTTGTCCGACAAGCAAAAACGCACCATCTACGACCAAGTGGGCGAACAAGGCTATCAGGACTATGCCCGCGGCGGAGCATCTTCCCGCGCGCGCTCGTCTGCCGGAAGTAATCCGTACCAACAGTACCAACAATATTCCTACGGCGGGAACACCGGCGGATTTTCCGGCTTTGGCGGCACAGGCGGGGCACAGGCCTTTGGCGGAGGAGATTTCAGCGATTTCTTCCAAAGTATTTTTGGCGGTATGGGCGGAGGTTTCTCCGGCTTTGGCAAGAATTTCGGCCGCAGTGCGGCTTCGGGCCAGGCGGAGGGCGATGTGGAAGCGGAACTCGCGCTCAATTTGGAAGATGCCCACCGCGGTGGCAATATGCAGATGACGCTCCCCAACGGGCGTACGGTTACCGTCAAACTCCCCGCAGGCGTGAGCGAAGGCAAAAAAATCAAACTAAAAGGGATGGGCAACCCGACCCAGCGCGGCAACGGCGACTTATATTTGGTGGTTAAAATCCGCCCGCACGCTATGTACCGCTTGGAAGGGGAGGACCTCTATGTGCCTGTTACCCTTATGCCGTGGACGGCGGCCTTGGGCGGCACGATTTTTGTGCCAACCTTAGACGGCCCCGTCAAAGTAAAAGTTCCCGCCGGCACACACAACGGCAAGAAACTGAAATTAAGCGGCAAAGGGTTAAGCGCCAAGGGAAGCCTATATGTAACCCTGACGATTGACGTGCCGCGCACGCTGAGCAAGGAGCAAAAGGACCTGTTTACCAAACTGGCCGCCCTGGGCTAATATTTATCCGCCGGTTTTTTTACTCTCCGGCGGTTTTTCTTGCATATTGCAATCCGGGCGTTTTTTGCTATACTATGGTGTAAGTGCTTTTTTATTTTAATTTAGGGAGATAGAAAATGACTGGTAACAACTCTGGTTTTACGCTTATTGAACTGTTGGTAGTAGTGCTGATTATCGGCGTATTGTCCGCCATTGCACTGCCCCAATACACCACGGCTGTGGAAAAATCCCGCGCCGCCGAAGCCCTCACACTGATGAGTGCCACGCGCGATGCGGTGGAACGCTACCGCTTCCAAAAGGATGCCTGGCCGAGTGCCAACAACTTTGCGGTGCTGGACGTGGAAATTCCGCAGAACGGCTCCGATTACGGTGGAAAAAACTATAAAATTACAATGATGCCATTGGCTGATTCTACAAAATTTGTCATTAACGCCACCCGCAACACGTCCAAAGACGTTTACCAATTAAAAACGGTAATGGTGGATAACGGAAGCGTCATCCAAACCTACCGCTATTGCGGTGCGGCCAGCGACAGCGCCGAAAAGCCCACCCAATTAGGCGACAACACCAAAGCCGGGCAATATTGCAACGCTATTACGAACGGCAACCCGGTAAACGGCAAATTCTAATTTGGCTTTTTGCTAAAAAACCCCCGGAGGCTTTTACCGCCCCCGGGTTTTTTTATATAGGTACAACTTTGTTTTGTATGTGTGCAACATCACAAACACAATGTGGCCCAGTTAATCGCTACCTAGCGCATTGAGTTGCCACCTGCAAGGTGCTGTTTCATAAGAGAGCGACACTACAAAAATAGTGTCGCCCAATTAATCGCTACCTAGCGCATAGAGTTGCCGCCCGCTAGGGTGCGTTTCGCAAGAGCGCGACTTTACGGAAACAGTGTGGCTCCACTAGTCATTTGAGCGCGGTAAATCTGCCGCGCGCAGCGTACAGGCAGTTTCAAAGGCGAGGATAGTGCGCAAGTTATGCGGACTCAAATGTGCAAGTCCCTCATCGTGCACATCAAAACGCACGCGGCAAACGGGTGCGCTTGCGCGGATATTTGCGCTCCCCGCGCAAGACGCCAAGCAAATGCTCATCAGGCACAGCATCCACCTGCGCCAATATTTTATCCATTTTTTCATTTTCTTTTTGCTCCTGTTGTGCCGTGCGCAAGCGTTCTTTGGCGCGGCCCACAGCGGCGGATAATACGCACAGTATCCCCGCCGCCATAGCCATCAGTCCGCCGATTAAGGCGTACATCATTTTTTGCCTCCTACAAAAGAGCCGTCCGTATTGACGAGCGACAAGGCAGACAAAACGGCAATAATCTTGCCCAGTACCGCATCATCCTTTTGCGTGGGAGTAAGTTTAACGATAATCGTTGCCACGCTGACTACGCCGCCGATAATAGCCAATACATCTTGCCAATGTTGGGTACACCAATTAATAAGTTGTGTCATTTTTTTATTTCTCCTTTTTAATTTTTTGCCGCATTAAGCAAAATAACCTTAATGCTTTTTACATCATCCGCAATCATATCCAGTTTCACATCCGAACGTGCCAAGCGTTCCTCGTGCGCGGATACTTTCTTTTCCAAATTATCTACGCGCGGCGGCAACCCATAGAGCGTAAAAAACCAAAACCCTATGGCGAATATCACTCCCCCCGCATACAGCCAATCTTTGACTTTGCTCATTATTCACTCCTGCGTGCGGCGGCTAAATTTTCCAACTGACGCGCCTGGCGTTTAACGTGTTCGCTGGCGGTAGAATTTTCGGACAAAACCACCTCACGCACAGCGCGCGTAAGCCCCGTGGCCTGTTCCTGCATTTGCAAGGTATCGGCCGGTTCGGCATTTAAATAATACGCGCAGACCCACGGGTAAAGCGTGGTATGGGCGGGCGTTACGGTCTCGCTTGCGCCATAAACGGAACTGTTCAAAGAAGCATCATTTTCCACATACACCAAATTGGCGGCCCCCGTAATAGACGCGCCTGTCATTAACGCATAGCCCTGTGTGTTTTGCACGGGTTTAGCATAGGGCGGCAAAGAGGCTAAATCCGGAATATTTCCCGCGGCTGTATTACTAATCGCTTTAACGGTGGGAAGCCCCGCCTTGCGTTGGGTGATGCCGTTCGTTTCGTCCGCGCTTTTAATGTAATTTACGAGTTTCGGCAAGCGCAGAGAGCCTGCCACCTCGTCCGCCACATAATAGGGGCACTCGTCGTAAGCGGACAGGGCTTCGTCGTATTGGGCTTTGGTTTTGCACAATTCGGGGTGGCTTTTTACCCACGCGTAAAAATCGGGATATAAAGTGCCCGCGTTGGCAATATATTCCCCCGTCCACAGCGGCAAAGCACCGGGATTATCCGCCGCCGTTTTGCTTTGGCTCCAATACACCTCCCCCAAACTTTTACCCAACGTACGCAAAGCATATGCCTTTGCCTGGGCGGCATAGGAAGCGGCCAACTCGACTGCGGTCTGTGCGGACGCGGTAATACTTTCCCCTTGCTTGGTTAACGCGGCAGATAGATTTTGCTGGGTAGCGCAAAGAGACTCCTCTGCTTGTTGTTTCCGTGCGGAAATATCTGCCACCGCCTGGGCGGCCAATGCTTGCGCTTGCCGGGAATTTAGCAGAGCCGCTTTGGCGGACTGTTCCGCCTGACTAGCCGCCGTTTGCGCCCCGTCCGCCGCCGTCAGTACACGGGTGAGTAAATCTTCGGCGTGCGGAGAGGGAATATCCACCGAGGCGGGATATTTTATACTGCGCGCTGTTTCTTCCCCCAACTCCTGTACAAGCAGGGTGAGTTTATCGTAGGCTTGTTCTAACACTTCCGCATCTAATTCCCCTTGGCGAAGCAAATTTACTTCTTGCGTAGGCGGTGTATGGCGCAAAAGTGTAATCGCCCACCCCGCAGGCAAGGGCATAAGACCGCTTTCTTCCGTCGGGTAAATAAAAGTATGGGTGTTTAGGTCTAAGCGGAAATGCTCCGTCAGGCAGGTTTGCACTCCTTGGGGCGAGGTTAAAAACACTTGCAAATGGTCTGCCGACAAAAGCGGAAAATCTACATCCCATTTGGTATTTTCGCCGTTTCCGGTATAAATGCGTTTGGTAACTTGGGTAGAAATGGTCATATTTTTCTCCTATAAATCTAAATATGTTTTGATTTGTTTTAAAGCGTTTAAGCGTTCCTGCGGGTCTGCGGACGAACACAGCACCGCGCGCTTTATTTCGTTCTGTGCGGCAGATGAAAGACCCTTTTTTTGCGCCCAGGCATCTATCCCGGAACACAAAAACGCGCCTGTTTTATCTTCCTCGCCGGCTTGGCGGAAGGAGCGGGCCGCAGACAAAACCAAAAATTCCTGCGCCGATATTTCCCCCTTTTCAAAAGCCCGCTGATTATCCTTTTCCGTACCGCCAAAATATAAGCGGTTAAACGTTTCTGCCGAAGTGTGCGGAGCAGGCGCGCCAAGCCGGGAAACCGCTCGGGCCGTTACCCCGACCGCATCAAGGGAGGACAAGGCCAACCTCTGGCGGGCATCCTCCGCAGACAACGCCGAAGCCAAGCGGGTATATTCCTGTGCCTGTTTGGAAAATTCCTCCCGTTTGGCCTGTGCGCCCAATGTGGAGAGATGTTCCAAAACCGCCTTATCTGCGGTTTGCGCCTGCGCCCATTTTAAACGCGCTTCCGTGGAGCCGTCCGTTTCCGCAAGCGATTTATCCCAGTATATTTGCGCTTTTCCGCCTGCCTGCGCCGCCCCAATAAGGCCGGTAAGGTTTTCTTTTTCTGCCAATGAAAAGCACCCGGAAAATTTTTGATATACGGACTGCGCCATTTGATAATTTTGGGCAGAAACGGCCCTTTTAATACATCCTTGTGCGGCCAAACGGCGCACTTGTCCGCTTTCCTGTTTGGCATTTTTGGCAGAAATTCCGGCGGCTATCAGACGGCTTTCATACCCCGGCAGTTGTTCATTTAAATACAAGGCCAAGGCATTGGCCGACAAAGCCGACGAAGCGACCTCTGCCACAATATTTTTTTCTTGCGCGAGGGTTTCATCTATCTGCCGGCATTTCGCCCGGTTTTCCCCAAAGAGTGCGGAAGCACGCAACATTACCCAATCCGCCGCCGCGGGAGAGTTGGCGCCTTGCACTTGACCGGCCGCTTTATCCAGGGCTTGCACCCCGTTGGAGGCCGCCGCAAGCAGGGCTTGGCGGGTTTTAATTTCACCCGAATTTTCCATTTTCTCCTCTTGTTTGGCGGGCAATAAACGAACTGCCGCTTGCCCCAATTCGCCCGCCGCTTGCAAGGTGTTTTGATAAGATTCTTTCAAGCGGACAGGCGCCGGGGCGTTTTTGGAAACACGCGGCGCGGTATAGTGTTCCCCGCGTGTGTAAATGGGAATAGTTGGCATAATATAAAAACTCCTAATTAAAAATAGAGAGCAAATCTTTGCTCCATTTCCACCACGCGCCAGAGCGTTTGGCGGCGCGCTTGTATTGGTTGGCGGTTTCGGTTAAACTGCGGATTTTTTCGTTGGTTTCTATTTCATTTTCTCGCAAAGAATCCGTCAGCGACGTATTTAATATTTGTTCATCCATTAACGCATTTAAGCGGCTGTTTTTAAGTAAAGTTTGTACGGTAGCAGATGAGGTATTTAACCCCGAAAAAGCCAAGGCCGCTTGCTGGCTGCCCAGCGTTTGGCGGTAATTTTCGTACTGTTCCCGGCTTCGCTCGGCGGCCGATTTAAATAAATACTCCGCTTGCCGCTTTCCGGCGGCGGCCACATATTCTGCCTGCCTGTTGGCATCTCGTGCCAAGGCTTTATAATAATCCTTTTCGGCCTTACGGTTTCCGAACACGGATATGGCGGACGATACAACAGACCCCGCCTGTTTAATGACTCCTCCCATTGTTATTCCTCCTAAAAATAAACTCTAAAAAAGAAATATTTTTTCCTACGGACAGACTCCCTGCGGAACTAGCCCCCAAGTGTTTGGCAAAGCGCAAGGCGCGTTTGTAGCGGCTATCAGTAAATACAAACAGTTCCGGATAGATTTCTAAAAAATACCGCACAAGCCCGCGCATTATGCGAAAAAAACTCTTTGGGATTTTTTCCACCTCTTCCCCCGTTAAAAGCCACACCTGCGCCCGAGTGCCCATCAAACAAGGGGCAACAACCCCGCATACCGCCGCTACTTTTCCGCAATACAAAAGGCTAAACGCGCACCGAGAATCCCGCGCAAAGGCGGCTATTAAAGAGGCCGGCTCTTGTCCGGGGTGGGACGCGGCCAGTTCGCGCCGGTCCTCCGCGCGCAAGGTATATGCTAACGCCGCCGCATCCTGCGGCAAAAAAGAACGAAAAATAATGTTATTTTTTCTCATAAAAAGATATACTGTAAAAAACTTATCAAAGGAGTAATATATGACAATATTGGTTATTTTGTTTTTACTGGGAATTACGGCCGTGTATGCGGTGTTCTTCCTACTCTTTAAAATTATTTGGATGATTTTAAAGAAAAGCAGCAACAAATGGCCGCTTATTTTGGCGGGTGTGGCTACGGTACTTTTGGGCACGGTTACGGCTTTGTCCGCCTACTACGGTGTGAAAAAAATCATCAAACCGTTTAATCCCATTATTGCCGCCGCGCAAACGCCGGAACCCGTGTATGGCGAAAAGGCTTTTAATTCGCCCGAATATGGCACGGAATTGACCGTATATGACGGGATGACGTTTTCCGACTGGATGCACTTTGGCGAAATTGATTTGACCGTAGGCATTGATACCAATGCTTTTAAAAAAGATGCCGCCGGAAAAACCTTTCAGTCGGTTACCTATGCGGGTATCGTACGCCAAAGAGATGTGGACGAAAATCCGTTTGATGATTTTGACGAGGTACAGGGCGACCTTCTGCGCCGCCGCCAACTGGAAATTCACTCCTCGGAAAAGACCGTAATTAACGGGCGGGAAGCGTTGCTGGTTTCGGGTACTGCCTATTCCAACCAAGGCAATGCCTTGCCGTTTTGGCTTAGCGTCGTGCCGGCGGACAACCACCAAGTCTATTATGTAATAGCCGGAACGGTGGACCAGACGGATAACGATACAAACCAGTCACTTGCCAAAAGTATAGTAAAAAGTTTCCGCTTAACCAAATAAAACCAAGCACTTTTGAACGGGGCTTTTGCTTTAAGGGCAAAAGCCCCCTTTTCATTATTAGCGCGTAATGAGCGACAGAAGCGTAACCGGCAAGGGGTCCGTCTGGCGGAAAATAACCGACGGCGAAAGCATGTGCGAGCCGGAAAGGCTCATCACATAATCCCCCGTTTTTAGCGCGATTGGCGCATTAAAAGGCTCGTCTGTGCGTTGGAGAAGTTCCGTCAGGTGTGTTTCGTCCGTACCGATTTGCCCGCCGCGGCTATCCAACAGTTTAACGCTCACTCCGCTAAAACGCTTTTTTCTATCCGCCGCCGTACCGTCAGCATATGCCAAGGCAGGCGGCAAGGTGGCCAATTCCGCCGTAAAAAGTAACCCGGCGTGAACGCAAGTAACCGCGCGGGGTAATGTAATTTCTCCGTTTTTAACAACCTGTGGGGATAATACATTGCCGTCAGCCAAAACCCCCACGCAAAGCCCTTCCAAATGGGATAAACCGCCCAAGCGCGTAAACGGTGTTTCACTTTTGAGCGAAACGGACGCATCTAAAAACACCTGGTCTTGTGGTTCTTTACTGCCCAGGCGCCTGGATAACCGCTCCACAAAATAGCCGTTGGAACGCGCTACGACAAACCACACTTCGTCATATCCCCGGTTAGGCACACAGCACACGCTTTTAAAAAGCCCCTGCGTATCGTGGCGGGTCCACGCGCACAAATTTTGCTCCGGCAGATAAGTTAAGGTCAGTGCCGTGCCGTCATCCAGCACGCACCAAACCAAATTATCCGGCTCTTGCTGGTAACACAGTTCGGCAACCTCTCGGTTAAAAAACAAGTGCTTGGCAAGCAGCGTTAAATCGTTGCCGATATATGCGGCTGTGTTGTAATCATAAAACAAATCCCGTACGCATCCGCCGCGCGCCTGCACAAATAACGCCCTATTTCCTACCAAAATCGGGGCCGTTCGGCTCGCCCCGCGTTCCCCCTGCTGGGCAACTTGAATATTGGTAGGCGTAAGCGCGCCGGAGGAAGATAACGTCCACTCTCCCCCAGCAGTAAAGAGCAGCACCCGCCCGCAAACAACCACGCCGTGTATGGCATTTAACTTTTTGCCCGATAAGTTCACGCTGATAGAATCGTTGGCCGCCAAGTTATCCCGGGAGTGCCCAAAATCACAATGTGCACCCGTTTTGGAAAACCAAACCGTCTGCGCTTCCCGCCTGGTTCCGGCTAAACCCAAACGGTCCTGATAAAAGAACACACACGCGGGATAACCCGAAAGAGGGCTGAACGAACCTTCGGCCCAATCGTCCGTCCAATCGGCAAAAGCCACCTGCCGTTCCGTACGGACGACTGCCTGACGGGCATTAAGATACCCTTCCACCGTTACTATACCCTCTTGAATAAAAGCATCCGCCTGCAATTCAAAGCCGGCCTCGCCGCTGAGGGTGCCGGAACTGACCCGCAAATAGTACATATCGGCAGTATCTTCCAAATGCCCAAGTGCATTAAAATTTTCCTCTCCGTCCGCACGGGAAAAATATTTTACCTTCTTCCAGGTTTTACCCCCATCAGCAGATTTTTCAAGCACCAGTTGCCCGGTCCATACACCACTGGTGCGCAGTTGCCAACTTCCCCCGCTTTTTAGCGTTTTGGAAACGCTTTGATACCCCAAAGTACCTGTTAAATACTGGCTTTCCACCGCGTGCGTCAGCGCGAATTTTCCGCCTGTGTGTCCGGGTTGGAAAAAGTCAAAATCACTTTCCAGTAAAAATTTATTTTCTCCTGACGGTATTAATTCCCCTTTATTGGCTCCGCCGGACAAGGTTTGCGCCACCGTCAGCACCGCCGGGCGAGTGAAACTGTTGCGGTATTCTAAAACCAGTTGCAGGCCGTTGCACGCTCCCCCCGTGGCTTGGGGTGATTCTATTTTTATAATACCGCCCAAATTGACGGCCGAAAAGCCCTGCGCGCCAAACTCCTGATTAAACGCCGATACCAACGCCGCAATATCAAGCCCGTAATCTTTGCCCGAATAAAACCACACATTATTAAAATACCCCAGCACCGCCAAATTGGGATAAATAATCGGCTGAAAAGTGAGTGTTGCTTTTACCCCGTCAGACGAAGCGGCTTCGTTATATGGGATGAGGCGGAGTTTTTTTGACTCGTCTGTATTGGACAGCATAAACGGCCCGTATTTAAGAGGAACTTCTTTCAATTCAAAGGTCCCGTCCGTTAAGCGGGTCAGTTGTTTGGGCGGATAATTGGAGTGGACCAAAAAAAGCGTTTGGTCATACTGGGCATAGTTTACCTGCGCAACCTCGCCTGCTAAATAAGGCGTAGCAAGTTCGTACGGAGTACCGTCTGCGGTTAAAAGTTGCCCTCCGGGGGTGTAAATACGCAGGTATTTTTCCCCCAATTCCAATACATAAGATTCATTTTCCCCCAACACAAAGGGAATTACGCGGCAAGGTTTATCCGCGTATTTGGCCTGTCCCATAAATACAGTGCCCGTGCGGTTAGACGCCCCGCCCTGCGGATGAACAAAAAAATTACGGGCCGTTTTGAGCCAGGAAGAATAGGCCGGGCTGTCTATACGCGCCTGCACGGAGGGGCTGACCTCTCCGCCGGAAAAAGAAGCCTGCAAACAATGCACGCCCATTAGCGCACCTCCGTAAATGCATCCGTCTGCCCGCTTTGGGCGAAATTTTCAGTCATATTGCTGCGGCGAGCCTCGTCCAAACTTAACGTATATTTTTGCAATATTTGCGCCGCCAAAGCATTATCCCCGGTAAGAGATACCGCCAAATCCGCTGCCAATGCAAGTGAAAAAGATTTGACAAAGGCGGCATCAAACTGGGTTTCGTCCTCTACGCGGCGGGTATATTCGGCCCGGGCCTGAGGGCAGTCTGATTCCACCACGCGAATACGGTATTTGGGGTGGAACAGTTCCCGGAAAGGAGTGTGTCTGTAAGGCTCCTGATATACCCGGCGGATGAACAGGGCTTCCTGCGGATATTTATATAAAAAGCGGTTTTCCTGCTTTTCCACCAAGGCAAGAGGCTCCTCCGCTGTGGCAAAGCCCCAATTATGGCTGCGCAAAACCTCATCACGCACAGGCTCATAGAACAGATTTAAGCGGCGCGCCTTTTCGTCCTCTTGCGTTAAAGAGGATATCGGAGCCTGCCCCAACTGGGCCAAAGCCAAATTACAAATGGTAATTTTTGATATCATTTTTAACTCCTATTTTGTTTTTTATTATTTTTTAAGTATTTTTTATTTTAATACTATTTTTAAAAAACCAAATCAGACCTTTTTTTTGCAAAAAATAGACATCAGGCTGATGAGTAACAGAAACATTAATTAATATGTAAATTTACTTTTACTTAAATAATAATGTATTTTATTTTCAAGTATAATTTTAAAATAAAAAATATCTAATATTTGGATATTTTTGATGTAATATATATTTATAAAATTATATGTAAATTTAAAAATACTTATATTTTAAGTGTTTTTATTTTTATGTATTATTTTACAAATATTGCATTTAACAAAGTTTAGATTAAAAATTTTATATAGTTTTTAGTGCTGATGTTTGGCGCAAAGGGGCATTTTTAATAATGTTTTATAATTATATTTTATCCACAAGCCAGATAATTGGCAGATGTGTACTTATTTTTTAACACCCATAACCCCTTCTATGCGCCGTGGCAGAGAAAAGATTGGTAACCAAGGAGTAAAAGCCGTCAGTCGTTCTGCTAATAAGATAATGAGGAAAAATAATAGGCGGGAACCGATAAGATGCCGAACAAATAATTTAAAAGTTTTTTACAAGTTCCGGCAAACAATAAAATTTTTTTCGCTTTTGAAGAATTGGCTGCTTTTTTGACTTTAAAAACCCCTGTTTTAAGCAAAACAGAGCCTATTTTAAGCGTTTTTACACATTGTGGCATAGAGATACCCCCTAAAAGGTATTTTTATTGGATAACCTTATCAAAAGCCAAAGGTTCGTATCAAAAAGTTGTGATCCGGCAGTCATCTCAAACCGGCAGCGCATCATTTTTTAACATTTGCCGCACAGGTTGATTACCGGACTCAGCGTTTTGAAAATCCGTAGTCCGCCAAGTGACGGCTCTATTTTGTTCACTTTCCGGGGCCATATTTTGTGCCTCGCTTTCGCCTCGCCTGTTCTGCCCCAATAACACTAAAAACAAAACCGCTCAAAACCTCCGTCTTTTCCCTTTTCAAAAGTACCCGGGCCGATAAAAGTACAGCCCGGGTCATATACGCCGTTATTTCATATCTATTGCATCCGTAACAAAGCAGGACACTTTGCCCGACGTCGGAGCACCCGCCACGGTATAATAGGCGCGCACATAACGCTTGGCTCCCAACGGAAACGGCACGCTAAACAATTCGCCCGCGTCCGCCAAACGGCCCGCATTACAGGCCACGCTTACCAATTCTTTGGCATTGGAAAAGTCAGCCGTATCCGCTGTTTGCAGGGCGACCGTCAGCCCGGTAGCCCCCTTTAAACTTTCGTCCAATCGGGCCACTACATACAGACTTCCCGGAACAGCATTTCCGGCGGCAGTCAAATCCAATGTATTAGCGGAAGATGCCGTAGTTTTCAGCACCTGCTTATCCGATAAAATAGCACTTTGGTCTAATAACATATATTTCTCCTATTTCACCAAGGTTTCGGTATCTGTGATAGCATCGCAGATATGTACCGGAATTTCGTTAAACGTCATCAGCGGGCGTGATGTTACCTGGTCCGGCGTATATTGCACATTGGTACGGTTACTGGTTAATTTACGCAAAGCCGCTTTTACCGTACGGTTCATATACCAAACGGGCTTACCCATAGAAAGGCTCTGAATACGCTCTTCCAATTCGCACATTTGGTCAATCAGGTCCGCCGGTACATTTGTTACATCAATATTACAAATACGGCCCGCAAAGCGCCAATCCTGCACCGCAAGACCTAACTTCCACTCAAAATATTCCTTGTAAGCAGGGTATTCGTTGCCGTTTGCGTCAATATGGTTGACAAGACCGTGGTCCAAGCGCTGAATGCCCGCCTTGGAACCCTTGGGGAAGAAAGTAAAAATCTTATCCGTATCCCATACCACTAAATAGATGGAGGAGTTTTTACCTTCCTTTTGACCGCAGGCATTAATCACATTGCGGGAACTTTCCGCCCCGGAAAGTTCACAATAGCGCGCGGCTAAACCCGTAAAGCGTTCCGGGTTCTTTCCGGCATTGCCGTAAATCAAATTAGCGGCCATCGTGTTGGACATCCCGGCAATAATCGCGCGGGACTGCCCGGTGCGTACACCTTCTACATTTCCTCCTTTCTCAGCCACCAGTTTATCCACCACAGAATAGGCAGACAAAGTGCCGTACGATTCCACCACTACTTTGGTAGTTGCCTTGGCGGGTTCAATGCCTTGGTAAGCGCGGCGCCAAGTACCTTCCGGGATACCGGTTCTAACCGCATATTCGTGTCCGCTGTCTAATGAACTTTCCACCACCAACGCATCACCAATAATATCGTTAGATTTGCTTAACACCTCGGCAATGGCTAATTCTTGGCCGGAGGGGTCAAACTGTTTTGCATAATCAATTAAACTGTACTGCTTATCAGCAATAATTGCCATATTTTTCTCCTTAATTATTTTTTCCGTACAACGCCTCGGCGAAAGTTTTATCCTGCAAGGCGGAAGATTTACCGCCCGGGAAAGAATCTTCGCTGATACGTTTGCCTATCTCGTTAAAGGTACGGACAATAACGGGATGGTTTCCAAGCCCCGTAGTTTCCAGCAACTGGCGCAGTTCAGGCCCGCCAAACGCATCTGCCGCGCGAACGGCCAGTGATACGGCCTCTTCAAAATCAGGGCCGTACATTTCTTTGGTCTGCTTGCCCCAATTTTCCCAGATTTGCTGTTTTTGGTTTTCTTCCTCACTCACACCTTGGCGCAAAAAATGGCCCTCAAAGTCCACCAATTTTTGCACCTGTTCCAACGAAAGCCCTATTTCTTGCGACAATGTTTTAAAGGCATCTAATGACGTTTCGTCAAACAATATGCCATCAGGTAATTTTAGACCTTCGTAGAGCGGCGGGTCTTGGGGTGCGTCCGCCCGGTTGTCTGGCCCGGCGGCCGGAGCGGCCGGGGCGTTTAAATCATTTTTTTCTTCACTCATATTATTTCCTCACTTTGGCAGTTTATTTGTTCTTGTCCGGCTTTCACTTCGGACAAATATTCCCCCCGCATTTGTGCATAGGCAGACGGATAGGCTTCTTCTATTTCCACCAGCAGAAAAAGTCCCAAACTTTTTTGCCCGCAATGGAAGGCGGTGGCACAGGCATCCCCCGGCACAAATCCGTGCTGGTATAGGGCAGCAGCCTGCAAAATTCGCCACAGCACGCGGCGGCCCTGTACGGTTTTTAGGACGGCCTGCAAATCACAGGCGTTGCGTTTTTTTAATTGTTTTTCGTTCATAGGAATCAGGATAAACGGGGGAAAACGCGGAGCCGGTGCGGTTTTCCCCCGCGGTTGGGACAGCGTGCGGTAATTTTAGACGCCTGCCCCAACGCTTATGTGTTTTTTAATAGGCAAATACGGGGTTCCGGGAGCCGTATTTACTCCGTTTGCGGGCCGCTCGCTTATAAAGGCACGCCCGAAAACGGTTTTGCTTTTACTTTTCCGAATCTTTTAATAAGGCTGGGGCCACTCCCAAAGACGAAAGTCCTTCTTCCAGCGCACGGTTATAATCCACCCGCTCCGCTACTTTCGGGCAGGCCGCCGACAAAGTGGCTGCGTAATTAATTCCCTGTACCAAGGCGGCAAGCCCTGCGGCCTTTTGCGCACGCGCAATTAGCGATACATACTCTACTTTCATTTTTAGCCCCTGCACACTTTCGGGTGCGGGCGGCAAAAAACCTTGGCGGTCAAGCAGGGCAAATGCCCTATCAATAAGAGGGTCCAGCAGTTCATTTTTTAAGCGTTCCAAAACAGGACCTAAAATTAACATTTTTTCCTGGTGGCGTTCGGCTACCTCGGCGGCGGTCATATTGGAATAATTTTGGGCAGAAAGCATTAAAAATACATCTGCAAAAAATTGCGAACGAATTGTACTTCTCACCGACGAAATGGCATTTTCCAAGGAGGACAAATCGGCCTGCACCTGATAGGCGGGCTTTACTGCCGCATCCGTCGTACCGTTGTAACGGGTAATACCTCCGGGCAGTAAATTTACTTCTCCCTGCACATTAGCAGACACCATTACCGGCGGATTTGTATTTTTATCCAATGCCACTAATTTAGCCTTTTGCATTTTTTGAAGCATCTTCACATCACCCAAGCACTTCCACCCCGGACCGCGCCCATACGCATCTGCCGATTGTTTTACCTCCCAACGGGCAGCAATTACCGGGAACTCCCGGTAGCCGCTTTGGCGCAGCAAATGGCCGGTTTCTGTCAAATATACGGACGAATAGGCCATATGGCGGTTATCCAAACACTCTTTGGAAAATTCCGGATTGGGGAAAATAAGATGAAGAATTTTATGATAGCGGGCCGGACGGTTTTGGGCGGCTTCCTGACGGATAGCGGGCGGCAGATTTTTTAGGCCAAAGGATTCTTGCATTTGCGGGGCCGTTAAGAAAAACTCCCTTCCAAAGCGGTTTACGCGCCCCAAAGCGTCGGTACCCAGGCTGTACTCTCCTATGGTAAAGGGGCGGCATCTAATTCCTTTTTGCGGGTCCTCCTCCAACAAAAAAGCCGCTGTGCCAAAAACAGCAATTTCTTGGTAAAAGGTATGAAGCGTGCTATATACGTTACTGGCGGAAAAGGCTTCCTCTAAGCATCTTTTTATTTCGCCCAGCCACTCGCGCACACCGGGGCATTTTTCCAGTTCACGCGGAGTTAGCCCTAAATCAAACCAACTTCTTGCCGGACTGGTCAGCCCGCTCATCATACCGGCGGAAAGAATTTCCACCGCCAGACAAGGATCGCTGTCCAGCAAGGTTTTGTGGTCCAAACGGCGGCCTCTGTTGGGTGTTTGCCCGTCAAAAAAGCCCCGCGTAGGCGCTAAATAAGCGCAGAGGTCTTTCCAGGCGGACAGCCAGGAAACACGCTCGTTTTTCAGTTCGCCGTAAAGGCGTAAATAATCGGTTTTCGGTTGGATATTATTTTTCATAGGTGGGAATATAACCCGTTTTTGGGAGCGCACGGGCGTGCGCAAACGGTAAAAATTTATTAGAATAACAAAAGAGGTGCGACTATGATGGGATTAATTACAATTTTTGTATTTGTGGTTTTACTTGCGTTTCCTGGTTTTTATATCATTACGCGCAAGATTTTTCCAAAGAAAAGCAAAAAATCCGCTACTTGGATTTCTATTTTTCTGACGGTTATTTTACTGGGGTTGTTGGCCTTGGGCCTGGTAGGAAACCCGGTATAAAAAATCTGCCGTTTTTTTTGCCCGCTTTAACGAGCGGGTTTTTTTATGTCAAAAAACCTGCAAAACGCGCAAAAAACGCTTTTTAATGCTTTACAAAAATTATTGTGGGAATAAGAGGAATACTGCGTAACTTCTATTTTTTTATTATATCATAAAAATAACATTTTGTCAAGAAATATTTTTTTTAATCTTATATCACGTCGTACTCACAGCCGGCAAATTCCTTTGTGCCAATATGTCGCGGGCGGACGGGCGCGGCAAAAGTAAGGGCCAATGCATCAGCCAAATCCGGGCTTTGTCCGCAGCGTTCTTTTAATTTTTCCTTGGGTTCCAAACGCATCCGCCCCGCCGCGTCATAATCATAACACACTTGGCACAAATCGGCCTTTAATTCCGGCAACGGCGGCAAGGCGCCCCCGGCTTTTAACCAGTCCCGCATTTCGCCCCACATTTCCGCCCTCTTGTTGGCATATTGCTCCGGGTACAAAGAAGCCCCGCCGAAAGGAACCTCTGTTACGCAAAAGCCCAGTTGGCGCAAGCGGTCAATAACTCCCCCGCCGCACCCGGCATCCACAAATACACCGTCTGGGCGGAAGATATTTATTTGGCGCGCGGCCCTGTCGGCCAACGTCATATTGTCAAGCCGCCGGAATACCAAAGGCGCAAAGGCCTGTAAGCCCTGGCGGCAGAAAATAACGCTTCTGTCATCACCGAAACGTGCAGGGTCTATGCCCATAATTTTAGGGGCAAATCGCACCTCCGCCGGGCTGTATGAGCGGGAACAGGCAGACAAAACCGAATCTATGGGAATTAACACATTTTCAGCACTTGCGGTAAAATCACACAAATATTCCTGGCGGAAAATAGTATCCGGCGTTTCATCTTTCAAGCGTGCAAGTTCCGCGGGAGAAATGACACCCGATTCGTCCGCACGGAAAACCCCCGTCCACCACACAGCAGGCTCCGCCAAAGCAGATTTTTGCGCCCGGTTAAACAATTCAAAAAAAGCGTTCTGCCCCTTAGGAGTGCCCATAAAAACGGCCCACCCCTCACGCGACAAAAGCATCGGGCGGATAATTTCAGTAAATACATCCGGTTTAATTTGCGCGTATTCGTCCAGCACTACACCGTCGGCATAAGTACCGCGCAAGGCATCGGGGTTATCGGCCCCGCACACCCAAATCCGCGCGCCGTTAGGCAAACGAACATTCAGTTCGCTTTCGTTTGTGGTAACGTCCGGCAAAGGCGCGGTATAGCGTTTGACATAATCCCAAGCAATCATTTTAGCCTGCTTTAAAAAAGGGGCTATATAAAAATACCGCGCGTGCGGAAGCGGATTTTGTAATGCTTTTTTAAGCAAATGATTGACGGCGCAAACTGTTTTACCCAGTTGGCGGTGCGTAACCAAGACGCAAAAGCGGTGGCTTTCCAACTGCGGGTGAATTTGCGCCTGTACCGGGCGCGGGGAATAGGGAATAACCACAGCGGATTTATTCATTTGTTTTCCTCCCAACGCACAACAATATCCGTATGCGGGATATCCTCTTTTCCGTCTTTCCACCCTAATAAATTTTTGGCGGTAAACACCGCAAAGGACGAGGAATAATTGCCGCGCAGGCTGTTTTGGATAAGGATATTGCCCTGCAAGTCGCGCGCTTTTTGGACGGCCAGACGGAAGGCGGGGTGCTTTTTTTCCCAAGAGGATAGAACCGCACAGGTAGTACCCAACATTTTGGCAAAGGCGGCAAAGGTGGGCAACTCGGCGGCTGTTTCCACCAGGCTGATACTGCCGTCGCGCTTTTGCACCTCGGTAACGCTAAACGGAGCCACATTAAAAAAAGCGAGTAATCGCTCGCAATACTCCGGCTGATAGGAGAGCGGTTTTTTAGCAGGCATATAAAAAACTCCAAATAAGAATTACGGGCTAATAAAAAGTCCCGTTTGGCATATTCGGAAAGTAAAAGGAAAGGGTGGGCCGAGCGCCCGGAGATAAAAAAATTACAAACCGCTTCGTGCGTTTTGTAATTAAATATATTATAGCAAAGTATTTTTTATTTGTCAAATTTATTTTCCCAGCAAAAGAGATTTGCCTTAAAATCGCACGCATAAAAAGGCACGCCTTTGGGGCACAAAAAGGGCAAAAAATGCCGTTCTTTTACAAATTCCTGCCACGTTAAAAAGGAATTTTCATCCGGTAAATCTGCGCCGTTTTCTGCGGCAAAAAAGAAGTTATACACGCTGATTAGTACCTGCAAACAGGCATCTTTCTCCGGCGAAGCCAAGCCCCCGCGCACCCCGTCCACCGGGGCGGACAAGCGCGAGGCCCGTGCAAAAATACAGTTTTCCAAATCAATTTTAGCGGATAAATTCATAAAAAGGACGTAAAAAAGGCCCCTGCGAAAGGGGCCTTTAAACAAACCGAAACAGGCTACCAATGCAGTAAATAAGGCGGGATTAAGAGCAGCATAGAGAGCACAGCCAAGACAATTTGCAGGCCCAAATTCCACCGGGCCCATTTAAGCCAGGGAATCCCCGCCATACCGATAGCCGCCATTGTAACAGGGGCGGTAGGGATAATTGCGTTCGTCCAGCCTTCGCCAAACTGGTAAGCCAAAATGGACAGTTGCGGGCTGATACCCAATAAATCGGACAACGGAATCATCACAGGCATTGTCAGCACGGCTTGGCCGGAGCCGGACGCCACAAAAAAGTTGATAAACGTATGCGCCCAAAACATCCCTTCCACGGCAACCAAGGGGTGCTGTTGCCCAATAATCTGCACAATGGCGTGCAATACGGTATCCAAAATGCGCCCGTCGGAAGCAATCACCACAATCGCACGCGCCAACGCTAGCATAATAGACACGCTGACCATACTGCGCGCGCCGTCAATAATGGCATCCGTCGTTTGGTTTAAGGACAAGCGGCCAATCACAGCCGACACCAAGCCCACACCTAAAAACAGGCCGGAAATTTCAATAATATACCAATGATACACCGCCACTCCATAAACAAGCGTGGCCATACCCAAGGCAAAAACTACCGAAATCCAAATATGCGAGGCTTTAAAATGCGGCTTTTCCAGCACGTTTAAATGCAGGTTTTTGCGTTTTTCCTTATCGGCCTCGTAAGTGATACTTTTAGTGGGGTTTTTGCGGACTTTTTCCCCGTACCAAGTAACAAAACCGATAACAACCGCCGTACAAATGGCCCACACCGCCGCACGGTAGCCCAAACCGGAATAAAGGGGCAACTGCGCAATCCCCTGGGAAATACCGACTGTAAACGGATTCATAAACGCCGAGCCAAACCCCACCCACGCGCCTAAAAAGGGGATACTTACCCCCACCGCCGTATCATACCCCAAGGAGAGCGCAAGCGGGATAAACAGCGGGATGAAGATAAGGGTTTCCTCCTCCATACCAAACACCGCTCCGCCCAAGGAAAACAGTATCATACTGGCGGGAATAAAGAATTTTTTTAGCCCGTCTCTGCGCGAGAATAAATAACTTGTACCTAAAATCACGGCGTTTACCGTGCCAGTGCGTTCCAAAATGGTAAAAATCGCCCCGGTAATAAAAATAAACACGATGATATCGGCGCAATCGCCAAAGGCCTTGGCGGGAGCCGTCAGCACGGCGGCAAGGCCCTGCGGGTTAGACTCCACCTTATGATAGGACCCGGCCACGGTATAGGAACGGCCGTCTTTTTGGACGGTGTTATACTGCCCGGCGGGCAGGAGGTACGTCAGCGCGGCCATAACCAGCATAATGGCAAAAATTAGGCCGTAAATGTTAAGGGAAAAACCAGATTTCATTTTTACATTATAGATAATTTCCCTAATGCTCCGCCTAAAAATCGCTAATGGCGTAAAAAATCCGCCAGTTCGCGCAAAAAGCAGATGACGCCAACCGCCCCCACGAAGTAGAAAATAAAATATAAACACATATTTAGAAACCGCGGTTAGCAAAGTTAAGCCAATCGGCCGGAAGCCTTTTTCACATAGGGCGGCTACGTTGGAATCTTAACTTTACTAACCCAAACATCTTTTTATTTGCTACAATAGACTTGCGTTCCCTGGCGGAAAACACGCAAGCAAGAGCGCACAAGCAATTATGCCGCAGGCGCGGCACGGGTTTAGAGGATTAAACCCTTGGTATGTTGCTTCTGTTAGGATAGAAACAAGATTGTACGCCCGTAAGATAAACAAGTTAGGGCTTGTTTACAAATGTTAGTATAGTAAGTATTGTTAGTATTTGTCAAGCGTTTTTTGGGCCTAATTTACCCCAAGGCATTTTTAGAGAGGAGCCGATGATAAATAAGTTTGAAAAACAACTGGAAAAATGGAACGGCGGTGTATTGCGCGGAGCCCAAGCCAAGTTAGCAAGGCTCCTGCAAGTATCCACCGCTACGGTCGCCTTGTGGGCTACCGGGAAAAGACGCCCCTCCAAGGGATATGTGGCCCAAATGGCGCAACTTTTCGGGCTAGATGAGTTTTATATTATGCGGCTTTTTACCCCCGCCACCACCTATCCCGAAGTGAATCCACTTTCCCCTTTGCCTGCTTTACGCGACGCGCAAACCCCGGAAAACACTTACACTGCTGACAATCCCGCCACGCAAAGCAACAGTGTTTCCGTACCGCTTTTGTCTGCCGTGCCTTTGCTCTACCCTGATTTAACCGGGTGCGAGATAACCGAGTGGTGGACGCTCCCGCGCCAACGGGCACAAGGCGGGAAATACCTACTAGAATTGGACAACGCCCTGTGGCTTATTAAACCCACTCACGAATTTTTAGACGGAAAAAAAATGCTTATTTCCGTCAAAGGCTCCTTTCTATTAGTCCAAGTGCAAGGCTCAACACTTTTGCAGGGCAACGGACAGACATTTCCGACGGACCAAGCCCAGGCGCACGGTTTGGCGGTGTTAAAAATTAGTTATATAGTATAACGCCCCTTGATTTTAGCCGAAACTCCGTTATACTATTCATATCCCTAGTAAGGGCCGGCAGAAAACTACCCCGGCGCATCAGCCTTTCCGGATGATGTCAGGCGGTGCGAACGGATGATAACTGTTCCCGGTTGTTTGGCTTGCGGGCGCGAAGAGCGTGGCAAGGCAAGGGACTGCGGAAGCAGAAAAAAAGTTCTTTGAGGATTGTACGGCACGGAACAGGTACGTTTGGTGTGCAAAGACCGCTGCACAAACTTTGGACCGACAACCCGAGGGTTGTTGGAGTCAACCAAAGGTATGGGGCGGGGCAACCTTCGGCAGGTTCGGTGCGGCACCGCAAAACTTTGAACTGTTGGATTATCGTGGGATAAGAGAGTAATTATGGAGAAATCGGCTGATTGAGGCCCCTGTGTTGAATAAACCGGGGGCCTCGGCTATTACAACGGCAAAGCCCCGCGTTCTATGGATAGCCAAAATGTTCGGGGATGACAGTAAAAAATAAGGCCGTTATAAAAATTAGGGGTCATTCTGAACTTGTTTCAGAATCTACCGCTTGGGTCGTTGGTTATTGCCGTCATCCTGGAAAGTCGTAGTCCAGGATCTGTTGTTATAAAACAAGGCTTAGATTCTGGAACGCTCCGCGTCGGGTCCTTGCGGGCCGCCAAAACACTCGGGGATGACATTTGCTTTTGCTTTTTGCAGTCATTTTTAGAGAGAAGTGTCTTGTTCAGTTCTTGTCTTCGTCGTCATTCCCGAAAGTTGTACCTCTTATATGATAAAACCACACGCAAAAAACCGGGAGAGCCTTATAAAACACTCTCCCGGAGAAAATAAAAAATTAACCAGACTACTACTTTATTTAACTGTAAAGCCGGAACCCGCAAACGATTTGCACAAGTCCGCGGCGGTGGAGCCAGTCGGCGTGCAAGTGCGCAAGGTGGCAACGTCGTTGTAGTTATTGAAAAACGTCAATACATACTTTTCGGACCCGCCCAAATTGCGTGTGGCTTCCACACGATCGCCCTTGGACAAATCGTATGCAAATAAACTAGTGGTATATTGGTTTCCTGCCGCATTCCAAGACCCACCCGAAAGTTTAATATCCAGGTCATAGCGCGTTTTGGGCAAATCATTGGGGCGTTCGTTCAAGGCGCGGTTCATCGCATCCACAATCGCCCGTCCGTTTACAAACGCTTCGGAAGCGCGGCTCTTTTCCACCGCCACTTCATATTGCGGCAAGGCAATAGCCGATAATATACCGATAATCAGCACCACTACCAAGAGTTCAATTAACGTAAAACCTCTGTTCATAAAATCCTCCTAAAAGGGATATCTACGGATATAGTATAAAATACCCGGCGCAAAAATACAAGTTTTTTCGGCATATTTCTATATAGAATGCGGACAAAATTTGCTATGATATGGGTATGCAGAAAATCATCAAAATAGGTAATTATAAGATTTCCAACACTTTACCCTTGGCATTTATGGCCGGGACGTGCGTGATTGAAAGCGAAACGCACTATATAGATACCGCCAAAAAACTCAAAGCCATTATCGCCAAGACAAAACACCCCTTTATTTTAAAAGCCTCCTTTGACAAGGCCAACCGCACCTCGGTAGATGCGTATCGCGGGCCGGGGCTTGCCCAGGGACTTGAAATTTTAGCCAAAGCCAAAAAAATTACCGGCCTTCCGCTCGTGGTAGATGTCCACGAACCGTGGCAGGCCGAAGAAGTGGCCCAAGTAGCCGATATTTTGCAAATTCCGGCGTTCCTGTGCCGCCAAACCGATTTGGTATTGGCCTGCGCCGATACGGGCAAAGCCGTCAACGTAAAAAAAGGCCAATTCTTGGCCCCGGCGGCAATGGAACAGGTTATCAAAAAAATTGAATCCCGCGGAAACCACAAAATTTTACTTACCGAACGCGGAGCCAGTTTCGGCTACGGAGATTTAGTCGTGGATATGCGTTCGTTGGAAGTTATGAAACAGTTTGGCTATCCTGTTATTTTTGACGCGACCCACTCCGTGCAAAAGCCCGGAGCGTTAGGCTCTACCACGGGCGGCAACCGCCAATTAGCCCCCATACTGGCCAAAGCGGCAACCGCACTTGGAATTGCGGGTGTGTTTTTTGAAGCGCACCCGGACCCGGACCACGCTTTGTCCGACGGCCCGAACTCATTAGATTTAAAAATGGCCGCCAAAATGACGCGCCAGTTATGCGCCATTGACGAACTGGTTAAAAAATTCAAATGATTAATAGCCACCCCGTCTGGACCCCTTCTTTAAAAAAACAGGCCTTATTGCTCGGCCTGCTTTTGACGGTTTGTACGGGGCTGTATTTTATTTTTTCCTTTGTAACGGCCCGCTTGCCCGAGCCGTTTAAAACCCAACGGCCCGCACCCGAAGCGACCCCGTGGATAAACAGGTGAAACTATGACACAAGAATTTTCTGAAACCGCCGTAAAACGTATGGCACGCCGCGTGCTGGAAATAGAATTGGAAGCCTTGGAACTAAGCAAAAAAAGCATTGACGACCAATTTTTAAAAGCCGTGGACGTAATTGCCAAGACCAAGGGCCGCGTAGTAGTGCTGGGTATCGGCAAAAGCGGCATTATCGGCCGCAAAATTTCCGCCACCTTGGCCTCTACGGGTACGCCGTCTTTCTTTGTGCACCCGGTGGAAGCCCTGCACGGAGACTTGGGGATGATTATGCCCGGCGACGTAATTTTGGCAATTTCTTTTTCCGGACAAACCGAGGAAATCAACAAAATTCTCCCCTCTTTGGAACGGCGCAAATTAACCATTATCGGTATGACGGGTAACGCGCATTCTAAACTGGCATTAATGTCCGATATTCACCTCACTATCCATATTGAACGCGAAGCCTGCCCCTACAACTTGGCCCCCACCGCTTCCACCACCGCCACCTTGGCTGTGGGTGATGCGCTGGCCTTGTGCTTAATGAAAATCAAACATTTTGAAAAACGTGATTTTGCCGTCTTTCACCCGGGGGGCTCCTTGGGCAAACTGCTTACCCAGCAAGTAAAAGATTTAATGCGCAAAGGGAAAAATAACCCCACCGTGCGCGAAACGGCCTCCGTCAAAGACGCGCTGTTTGTAATGACCCAAACCGGAGCCGCCGGGGCCACCAGCATTGTGGACGGCAAGGGTCATCTGCTGGGGTACTTTACCGACGGAGATTTGCGCCGCTTACTGCAAAACGGCTCGGACCTGCTCAATAAAAACATTACCGAAGTAATGACCCGTAACCCGCACCATATTTTGGATACGCGTCCCGCCATTGATGCCGCCAAAATGATTCACTCTACCCACGTGGACAATCTGCCGGTGCTGGATAAATCCGGCAAGGTGGTGGGCATTATTGACGAAAAAGATTTAATTGAATACTTGGCATTTTTGGATAAAAAATGAGAAAATTCTTTTTGTTTTCTATCGTACCTTTGTTAGCCGCCTGCGGCGGGAGCGAAACCTTTTCACCCGCCGAGGAAGCCGGTATGCAACTGGCTACACAGGTTTCTATTTTTGAGTCCAAGGACAACCAAAAACAATGGATCCTGCGCGCAGATGCGGTAGATTTTTCCGATTTAAAAAGTGCCACTTTAAAAAAACCCGTACTTCTACTTAAAGAAAACGGACGGGACAGTGTGCAAGTAACCGGAGAAACCGGCTCTTTTGACTACCCGAGCAAACTGGTCTCTATTGAAGGGCACGCCATTATAAAATCTTTAACTGAAAAGGCCACCATTACGGCGGAACAATTTTCCTATGATGTGGACAAAAACCGCATTTGGTCCGACACCAAAACGGTCATCACCCGCGGCGGGGCCAAAGTAACAGCCAAGGGCGGTGTGGAAACGGATTCCAAACTGTCCAAAATAGAACTGAAAAAACAAACCACCCGTTTGCCTGCGCGCACGAACGAATTAAAACTAAACAAGGAAACCTTACACAAATGAACACAAAATGGCTTCTTTTGCTCCCTTTGCTGGCAACTGTGGCGGTAAGCGGCTGCCGGACGGTACGCGCCCAAGGGCCGGAGATTAAAATTCCGCCCGCAAAAAAGCAACTCTCACAAGCCAAACGCAATTTAAAACAAAAAGCCGCCGTCAGCAAAATGCCCGCAGTTTTGGGCGGACTAGTACAAAGCGACAGTTGGATAATTTACAAAGACAAACAGCAAGAGGAATTTAAGGGCAACGTTTCTTACGATAACGGGACGTACCGTTTCCGCGCCGATTATGCCTTGTCCGAACGCGCCTTACACCGCTTTACCGCCAAAGGGAACGTCTATCTGCGCCAAGCCGAAACGAACGCACCCGAATATCAAGCCTATGCCGACTATGCCCGCTACAACTACAAAACGCAAAAGGGCATTTTAACCGCCAACAAAGGCAAACAAATCCGCCTGATTTACACCGACAAAAAAAACGGCACCGCCACCGCTTATGCAAAAAAAGCAGAATTTGATTTAAACGAACAGATTTTTATTTTAGAAGGGAACGTCCGCGTGGTGCGCGACACACCGCAAGGCCCGCAGACACTCACCGCAGACAAAGCCACCTACCGCCAAGCCAAAAACCATTTGCTTTTGGAAGGCGGCGCATCCGCTTCGGACTCCCTGCGAACCTTGGAGGCCGACACCATTATTTATGACGGGAACAACAACGCATCTTATGCCTATGGTTCCCGCCCGCTGCTGCACGGCACGAGCGAAGAAGGTACATTTGCTATAATAGCGGATAAGGTGCAAACGGATAACGAGGGCAAAAAAATAATATTAGACGGCAAGGTGCAGGGCTGGGCGGTTTCCCCCCGGCTTAACGACTCCTCCGCCAACACCAAATTTTAGGGGTTTTAATTATGGAACTGCGCAGCGAACAAATTGTTAAAGTTTACAAGGACCGTATGGTCGTAAAAGGAGTGGATATACACGTTAAGTCCGGCGAAATCGTCGGCCTGTTAGGCCCCAACGGCGCCGGGAAAACCACCTCTTTTTATATGATGGTCGGTTTTATCAGCCCGACCAAGGGCCGCGTTTTTATTGACGGGGACGACGTAACCAAACTGCCTATGTACGAACGCGCCCGGCACGGCCTGGGATATCTTGCGCAGGAACCCACCATTTTTAAAGGCCTTACGGTAGAGGAAAACTTGCTTGCCGTATTGGAGCGAATTTTAGACGACAAACAAGAGCAAAAACGCCGCGTGGAAGCCCTGTTAAACGAATTTGGCCTTACCAAATTAGCCAAGCAAAAAGCGTGGACCCTCTCCGGCGGAGAAAAACGCCGTATGGAAATTGCGCGCTGTATGATTAGCAACCCGAAAATTATCCTGTTAGACGAACCTTTCGTGGGCATTGACCCGATTACCGTATCCGACTTGCGCCATATGATTTTTAAATTAAAAGATAAAGGTATCGGGGTGCTGATTACCGACCACAACGTACGCGAAACCCTGCCGCTTACGGAACGCGCTTATTTGATTTACGACGGTAAAATTTTGGTAGAGGGCGACCAAAACACCTTGCTTAACGACGCTAACGCCCGCCGCCTGTATCTTGGGGAAGACTTTAAAATGTAAGGGGCCGCTATGAATCCGTTTTCCAGCGTAACTGATGAACTAAAAAGCACTTTTGACAAAAAATTTTACGAAAAGGCCCAGTTTATCCCCTCCGCCAAAGAAACGGTAGAACTTTTTTGCGCGTTTAAAGATTTCTTGTACCAATATCCCTTGGAGTGTACCGAGCAAAAAGCCTGCCCCGCCACATTGGAACAATTAGCCGCAAGGTTGGAAATACAGATTTTAAATGCGCTTTGCTTTTTGTGTAAGGAAAAAGCAGACTGCAATTTGTGCCGTTCCCGGGCGGCCCGGCTCACGCACGATTTTATCTTTGCCTTGCCCGCTATCCAACGCTTGCTGATTACGGATATTACCGCCGCCTACGAGGGCGACCCTGCCGCCGTAAACCCGGTTGAACCCCTTTTGTGCTATCCCGGTGTTACCGCCATCACTTTACAACGTATGGCCCACTTTTTACATAAAAACGGGGTGCGTCTGATTCCGCGTATCGTTACCGAATATGCCCATAGTTTAACCGGCATTGATATTCACCCCGGCGCGGAAATCGGGCCCGGCTTTTTTATTGACCACGGTACAGGTGTGGTGATTGGAGAGACGTGCGTAATTGGCGCCAATGTAAAACTCTATCAGGGCGTTACCTTAGGCGCAAAAAGTTTCCCCTTGGACGAACACGGCAACCCCGTAAAAGGCATTAAACGCCACCCCAATATTGAGGATGACGTCATCATCTATGCCGAAACCACCGTTCTTGGCAACGTAACCATTGGCAAAGGCAGCGTTTTAGGCGCCAACAAGTGGATTACCCACGACGTTCCCCCACACTCCCAAATATAGCCCTGCGGGCTGTGCCTCTTTATGCGCTGGGTTACGTTAATTGAGCCTTATGCTGTGTATAACGGCAAGAAACCCCTTCACCAACGCGAAGGGGTTTCTTTTCAATAAAAAACTACTTTTTCAAAAAGAGCTACTGGTTGCCCACCGCTCACCCGTACAGGTATCTACGGTTACATAGGCAGTTTGTGTCAAATCAGCAGACATATATCTCACGGTCTGATACCTATCAAGGCTGTCAGCGCAGCCTTTAAT